>JBGPFL010000007.1:0-18488 GCA_041483295.1 Blastocatellia bacterium
TCGACAAGCAGGTGGTAGTGGGCCGAGCCGAGCCTATAGGATATTTCGTATTCTCTCCAACCTCGGGGAATGCACGGATCAATTTGCAGCCGGTCGCCCCGAAGTTTGAATCCCAAAACGGATTCAAGGCCTGCACGGTACATCCAGCTTGCCGAGCCTGTGTACCACGTCCAGCCGCCTCGCCCCGTGTGAGGCCACACTGCATAGACGTCTGCCGCTGCAACGTAAGGCTCAACTCTGTATCTGTGCAGTCCGGCGCGCGTCGAAGCGTGATTGATCGGATTCAACAGCGCGAACAGTTCGCCCGCGCGGTCACCCTCGCCGAGCAGCGCGTAAGCTATCAACGTCCACAGCGCCGCGTGAGTGTACTGGCCGCCGTTCTCGCGCACTCCGGGCACATACCCTTTTATGTATCCAGGATCGAGCGGGCCCTTGTCGAAGGGGGGAGTGAACAGGATAGCAAGCCCGTCGCCGCGGCGAAGCAAGTATTCTTCGACGGCGGTCATGGCGCGCGTGGCGCGGTGCAGATCGGCTGCGCCGGAAATCACTCCCCAGGATTGTGCGATCGAGTCAATGCGACATTCTTCGTCCTGAGCAGAGCCAAGAACGGTTCCATTGTCAAAGTAGGCTCGGCGATACCAATCGCCGTCCCATCCGTGCTCTTCGAGTGCAATCTTCAGTTTCGCGGTGTGGTCTCGATAATGATCGCCCCTTGGTTTGTCCTGGCGCTCATCGCAAAAATGCGCGAACTCGGTCAGGATGTGATGAAGAAACCACCCGAGCCAAACGCTTTCGCCTCTGCCTTCATTGCCGACCCGGTTCATGCCATCATTCCAATCTCCTGAACCCATCAGCGGCAATCCATGAGCTCCGATTGCGAGGCTTCGATCGAGCGCCCGAGCGCAATGTTCATAAAGGCTGGCGGATTCTGCCGAGACCGACGGTTGGAGGTAGGATTCGTCTTCTCCGTCTGCAAGCAGAGGCGCCTCAAGAAACGACGCCGGTTCCTCCAGGACAGCCTGGTCACCGGTAACTGCCACATAGAAGTTTGTCACGAACGGCAGCCATAGAAGATCATCCGAACATCGGGTTCGAACGCCGCGCCCGGTTGGCGGATGCCACCAGTGCTGAACGTCACCCTCTTTGAACTGCCGAGCGGCAGCGCGCAGAATCTGCTCGCGCGCCATCTCAGGCTTTGAGTAGACAAGCGCGCATACATCCTGCAACTGATCGCGAAAACCGTAAGCCCCGCCGGATTGATAGAAGGCCGACCTAGCCCACACCCGGCAAGAGACCGCCTGGTAGAGCAGCCAGCGGTTCAACATTATGTCCATCGCGAGGTCTGGCGTTTTGACTTGCACCTTGCTCAGCAATTCATCCCAGTAATTTACGACTCGCTCGATGGCTTCGGTTGCCGCCGCCACCTGCTTGTACTTCGTCGCTATTGAGCGGGCTTCCTCTGCGCTTTCACCCTCGCCGAGAATGATAACGACTTCGCGCTCCTCTCCCGGAGCCAGCTCGATCACAGCTTGCATTGCCGCGCAGGGATCAAGGCCCGCGCCAACTCGTCCTGAGAGCTTGAGGCGGCCCAGGGCGGCTGGAGCGGCGCGCGAGCCGTTGCGGCCAAGAAACTCTTTGCGGTCGCAGGTGATCGTGCGCTCCTCCTCGCTCATGTCTGCGAATGCCACTCGATGCGCAAACTCGTTGTTGTACGGATTGCGCGCGAAGACTGCTCCAGTCTCCTTATCGACCTCGGTGACAACATGGGGCGCTGTGCGGCTGCGCTCGACCCCAAGCACCAATTCGACGTAGCTCGTTACGGAAATGCGCCTCTTCTTCTCCGATTGATTTCGCAAACGCAGAAGGGAGATCTTTACCGGCGCATCCAAGGGGACGAACTCCAGAAGCTCCTGATAGATGGCGTGACTCGAATGCTCGAAGAGGGTGTAGCCCTGCCCGTGCTTGACGACATACTGTTCCGCCTCGCGGAGCGGCAGAGGAGTGGGTAACCACGACTCGCCCGTCTCCTCATCTCTCAGATATATCGCTTCCGCCGCGGGGTCGCTCACAGGGTCGTTCGACCATGGAGTCAACCGATTCTCGCGGCTGTTGGCCGACCATGTGTAACCACCCCCGGTTTCCGACACTTGAAAACCGAAGTCCTTCGAATTCGAAATGACATTCAGCCAGGGAGCAGGTGTCCATTGACCTTCAGCCAGAACGGTCACATATTCACGCCCGCCTTCGGTAAAGCCGCCAAGTCCGTTGAAAAAGGAGAGCTGAGGAGTGACTAGCGCCTGTTCCGGATACTTGCGCGAAGGCGCCCGCGGAACGAATGGGCCAGGCAGATCGTCCTCTACAGGTCGCCGCACGAGCTGTTCTTCGAGCAGGCCGCGATCAGTAACAATCACGACTCGCGCGACTGTGTGCAGCAACACTCTGTCGGCTTCAGGCATCAGGTCGGTGCGGCGAAGGAAGACGCCGCCGGGCTTGTCCATCAAAGCCTGGCTGCCGCTCATACGCACCAGGCGCTGCAATTCATCGTGCAGAGGTTGAATGTAGCTGTGTGGATGATCGTTAAGGATCACCAGGTCGAACACGAGGCCTTTCAAGCGCAGGTACTCGTGGCCGCGCAGAAGCTGGTGCACCATGTTCAGGTCTTGTTCATCGCTTATTCGCACGAGGGCAATCGGCAGGTCGCCGCTGATGCCGTAAGTCCAGAGGCCCGATTGAGCTCTGGTGTTAAGCGCGAGCACTCGCGGTCGCGGACGCAGCGACGGATCTGAATAGAGCAGTCGGCCGGCGAGTCGCTGGAAGAGGTGAGCTTCCTCGGCGTCTATCTGCAGGTGACGCATCTCGACCTGAGCCTTAGTCCAGGCCAGTCCAGCTTCACGCTCAAAGGCGTATGGGTTGTGGTACTTGTCCGCGAGTCTGAGCGCTTCTTCACGCGAATGCGCGATCCCTGTTGAAAACGTGATGCGCGCGGTTTCGCGCGCGCCGAGCCTCACCCGCTGTCTGAGTGAGAAGATTGGATCAAGGACGGCGCCGACGGTATTTGAAAGCGGACGACCCTCCATGACCGCCACAGGGTTTGCAGTGGTGTGGCCGCGTCCCAGAAACCGCGCGCGGTCTGTTTCATACTGGACGGCTCCAATCGTCTCACCTTCGGCTATGACGACGTGCAGACCCCAGACCTCCTCCTCGGTTGGTGAGCGCCTGCGGCGCGTGGCAAGGAGTCCGCCTTCGGTCGCGATGAATTCAGTCTCGATGAAGAGATTGCTGAAGGCCGGGTGCGCTCTATCGGCATCTCCCGGCGCCAGCACCACCTCGAGATAACTCGTCAGCTCGATTTCGCGCGGCCGGCTCGTGTTATTGGTGACGCAGATGCGACGCACTTCGGTGTTGTCTTCAGGAGAAACTATGATCTCTGTGTGCGTTGCAATCCCCGCATCGCTGCGCCGGAACTCGGCTTTGTCTTCGGCCAGCGATACTTCGTAAGATTGAGGCTTCCCGGGTATGGGCAGATACCCCGCAGACCAAACCGCGCCGCTACGAACATCGCGGATATAGCAGAAGTTGCCCCAGTTATCGAGCGTAACATCTTCGCGCCAGCGACTGACGGCCATCCCGCCGCACAGTGAGTAACCGGAACCCGCAGTCGTCACTACGACGGAGTAGGCTCCGTTCGAGAGCAGTTGCGTCCTGGGTGTGGGCAGGTCTGCGGAATCGTACCGTCGAGGATCGGGCGCGGCGAGGCTTCTGCGAAGGGCGTTGGTTCTGACTTCTTCGGCGCGCGGGCGCGCGAGGACCACGTGGCGCGGAATTCGTTCCTGTAATAGCAACTCGGTCGACTGGATGAGCGGCTCCGCATGAAATCGCCTTTGCATAACATTGTCGTTGAGCACGTTGTCGAGCGCGACCAGGATCATGCCTTGATGGTGAACCATGAATGCTTTTATGAGGGCGCTCTTCTGATCCTGCTGCAAGCGGTCTCTAGTGTAATCAATTGCTTCGTAGAAGCCGTAGACCGCAAGCGCGCCTTCGCGCACGAGCCGCCGCAGGTTTTCCATTGCGGCGCGGGGCTCGACCATCGCAGCGAGTACGGTGGAATAAGGGGACACAACCAGATCATCACTCAGCCCTCGCTTAAGTCCGAGCCCGGGGATGCCGAACGGCCCGTACTGGTAGTTGAGTTGCAGATCGCGCGCGTTGTATGCCGATTCCGAGATTCCCCAGGGGACAGCCCGCTCCCGGCCGTACTCTATCTGGCGGGCGACTATGGCGTGATAGGTCTGATCCAGAAGCGTCTCGGGATAACCGCGCATGACCAGCAGCGGCAACAGGTACTCGAACATCGTCGCCGTCCAGGATACCAGCGCCCGGCTTCCGTCAACCTGAGTCAGTTGTCGCCCGAGATGGAACCAGTGCTCTTGAGGCACGTCGCCCTTGGCAATCGCGATGAAGCTCGCCAGCCGAGATTCTGACGCCAACAGGTCGTAGAACGCATTGTCGCGCCGCCCATCTGTGACGTTGTACCCGATGATGAAGACTTTTCGGTCCGCATCGAAGAGAAACCGAAAGTCCATCGCTTCCATCATCGTATCGCTGCGGCGTGCTATGTCGGCATACCGCGAAGCGAGATCCATTGCCGTCTCCGAGGCGTGTTCCATCTGACTGACCAGAATGTCCAAACCCCGGAGCGCTCTCTCTCGATTGGCAGCGGAACCTTGTTCGACCTGCTTGCGAAGCTTGGCAAATCTTGCAAGCGCCCCTTCGCAGATGGCTGCAAGCTGCGAGACAGCCGGCGCAGCGTCCAGTGAATTAACAATGTCGCTCCACTCCGCTCCTATTTCCTCTCCGCAACTCATGACCGCGGGGGCGATGTGTGCGGTGAATTCCAGGGACCACGGCGCCAGAGTGGCAATATCGCGTCTACGCTCGCGCAACTGGTGTACAAGAGAATCGGTCCACGACCTCAGTTGCTCAAACTGTCCCCCTCCGTGTTCGTGCGAGAGAGCATTTACAATGTCTTCCACCTCAACCGCCAGCCTGGTGGCAGATTGAAGCAGGGTATGCCACTCCGACAGCGTTCCCGGCAAAGCCGTGGCCAGACTCTGCGCGCATGATTCGATCTCGGCGCGCAACTGCTTCAGGGTGACGGCGCCCGTGCTTTGCCGAACAGCGCCGATCTTTCGCGCCTCCTCCCGCATGAGCGAGATCGTGTCGATGAGCCCTTCAATCAATCGAGCATCAAGCAGCGGCTGTTCTACAACCTCGATGCAGACCTGTTTCAGAGCGAGGAGGTGTCCGGCAAGATTTCCGCTGTCCACAGTCGACACGTACTGCGGCATCAGCGGCAAGAGAGTTCTGGTGTCATACCAGTTGAGGAAGTGACCGTGAAAGCGGTCGAGCCTTTCCATCGCCGCAAAGCTAAGCTCAAGCCGTTCGACAAGCTCCAGCGTGCCGATGTAACCGAAATCGCGCGCCGCTGCAGTGGACAGCAACAGCAAACCGATGTCTGTCGGCGAGGCGCGATGGGCGATGACCGGCCTGGGATCCTCCTGGAAATTATCCGGCGCCAGCCAGTTGTCCTCCTCTCCGACAAAAGTCTCAAAGAACTTCCATGTGCGCCGCGAAACCAGGCGCACGATACGCTCGTCATCCGCCGCGAGAGATTCTCCACTCGTCGGCAAACGGCGACTTACCCAATGGGCGACGATCGGTGAGGCTGCCCATACAACCAAAAAGGGTGTGGCGAACTCGAAAGAAGCGGGCCTGGTAGCCGAAACCAGGACTCCAATGCCAAGCAAGACAGCCTCAGAGAGCCACATGTAGCGCCAAAATGCGCGGAGGTCATGGACGCTCCGGCTCTCGGTCTGCGCCGCAGTCACCCATTCCAGCAGTCTCTTCTTTGAAATGAGCTTGCGATAGAAGGTAAGCGCGATCGCATGAACTTGCAGGCAGGCCTGGTGCACGAGGAATGTCAACGAGAGGCCAACCTGCGCCGTGTTCGTTCGCAAGTCCCCCCAGACCCTCCAAAAGTGGCTCGTCCAGGGAATGCCCCGCGGGTGAAGCAGCAACGCGTTGGTAGTGTGCGCGTAGCATGGGAAGGCCAGGATGATCAGCAGCGCGACCGTCCAGAACAGGCGGGATCCGGGCAAGACAGTCCATGTCGCAGTCAGCCAGAGCAGCATTGTGGGAGCAACTAAACTTCGCCGCAGGTTATCCAGTATCTTCCACCGGGAGATGAGCGGGAGCGCATTGCGAGTCGGGCGATTGTTCGCGTCTCGCACGCGCGGAAAGAGCCAGCGCGCGATCTGCCAGTCGCCCCTCGTCCACCGGTGCTGCCGCCTCGCATATGAATCGTAGTGCGAAGGATAATCATCGAGAAGTTCAAGATCGGTGACCAGCGCGGCGCGAGCGTACAGGCTCTCAAACAGATCGTGGCTCAACAGCAGATTTTCGGGCACTCGATCGGCGAGCGCGGCCTCGAATGCGTCAACGTCGTAGAGGCCCTTGCCCGTGTAGATACCTTCTCCAAACAGGTCCTGGTAAACGTCAGAGACAGCCGTCGTGTAAGGGTCGATTCCGGTGTGGCCGGAGAATATGCGGGCGAACCGGGAACGGTTTGAGCTTGTTAGCGTCATGCTGACCCGAGGCTGAAAGATCCCATACCCTTCCGTTACACGATTAGAAAGGGGGTCGAGACGGGCGTGATTGAGCGGGTGTATAGCGGCGCCGATTAAGCGGCGCGCCGCATCGCGAGGCAGTTGAGTGTCGGAATCGAGAGTTATGACATATCGAACCTTTGAAAGAAACGTCGCGTCCGCCGTAGCTACGATATAGCTGGTATCGCGGGCGCCTCGAAGCAGGCGGTTGAATTCATGAAGCTTGCCTCTCTTTCGCTCCCAGCCGATCCACTTGCCCTCCACAGGATTCCACCCGCGGCGGCGATGGAACAAGTAGAAGCGATCCGTCTTGCTGTCGCTGTACCGGGCATTCAACTCCTCAATGCCCTTTATCGCCGCGTCGAGCAAGCGGTCGTCATGAGGCATGTCTTCGTTCGGGGCGTCGGCAAAGTCTCCGAGGATGGCGCAAAAAATATTCTCGTCGCGATTGGCAAGATAGTGCACCTCTATGTTCTCTAGAAGAGTGCGCACAGTCTCGTCACTGGAAAGGATCGTCGGGACGACAACGAAAGTACGGGCAGTTTCCGGCACACCGGAAGCTGTCTCCATCTTCGGCAGCGCAGTTGGCTTCACGAGTATCGTGACGTCGAGGTTCAAAGCGCTTACTGCGAGATCGCTGGCGGGCACGAGCAGCAGTAAAGCGATCAGGATCGAGTGGAGAGGTGACGTGCCCAGCACAAACGCATACAGGAGAAGGGGGGCGAGAATGATTCCCGTCAGGAGTGCGATCGAGCCGAGGTATACGCCGGTAGGATGACTCAGCACGTAGCGGAGCAACCACTCCTTCAGTGGTGCGCGGTATCGAACCCGTTTCTCGAGCTCCTCGCGCCCCTGATCAATAAGATAGTAGCCGACATGCGCCCTGCGATTATCCTCGGGAGCGGGCAGGCGCGACGCCTGAGCCAGCCCTACCGCTTGATGAGCTATCTCTTGCTCGGACGAATTTGTGCGCTTGGCGATCTTTTCAATGACGTGGCGGTAACGATCGCGCGTGGCGAAGTCCATGGACCGATAGGCGTCGACCGGGTCTTCCGCGAGAATAGGATCTATCAGGCTGACGCTCTCGAAGAAATCCTTCCAGTCGAGCGTCGAAAGGAGACGCATGCTCGTAATAATGTTGCCGACGGTGACCTGCGCGGCGGCTTGCCGCTGATGTTCCTGTTGAACAACATTCTCGGTGGTTGCGCCCTCGCGAGCGAGTTGCTTCTCGAGCCAGTCAATGGCGGGCCACACTTCGGGGTCCTGATCGCGCAGGCGCTGTGTAAGCTGAACGATAAAGGACCGATCGAGCCCCTTCTTTTTCGCCACTGCCGCTTCAAGCGTCCCGATCAACTCATTCGGCTCCCGGCTTACGATCTCCAGGAGTTTGTCCGCGAGCTTATCAGCCTCTTGTCTCGCATCACGGGCTGTGACTATGCGAGCTGCCAGGCGGCGAAGGTTCTCTACCAGAGCTACTCTCAACGTGATTGCAATCGCCCATAGCTCGCCAGTCGTTAGAGCTGCTACACGCTGGTACGAGCGAATGAAACGTGTGAGGGTTTCAGCGTCAAGACGACTGTCAGTGTGAGCGATCACTACCAGCGCAATGGCATAGACCCGCGGGTAACCTTCGAGCTTGCCGTTCTCGAGCTTCGGCAGTTCGTTGTAGTAACCCTTCGGCAAGTCCTGGCGAATCTCGCGAAGCTGGTCTTCGACTATGTGAAAATTATCGACCAGCCATTCGGCTGCAGGCGAGACTGTATACTCATCGCGGATTGCCTCGGCCAGGGCGCGATAGACGGCAACAAGCTTGCGGCCATTCTCCTCGAGTCGGGGGAAAAGCAACTGGGCGTGCTTCTTTTTGGAAGATAACTTGTGCTCGGCGGCCAACTCGGCTGCATACTGTTCGAGCCTTTCGACACTGAACAACTCCTCCCGAACGGGATCTTCATCTAAGGTACTTCCCCTTCCGCCTATTCCGTTGAAAGAAAGGTCCAAGAATTCAGCCATGCTTAGCCTGCGTATTTAGTGCGACGAAACTTGACTAGCATACCATAGGCAGTAGGCAGCAGGCAGTAGGCAGCATGCGGTAGGCAGTAGGCGGCAGGCAGTAGGCAGTAGGCGGCAGGCAGTAGGCGGCAGGCAGTAGGCGGCAGGCAGCAGGCAGCAGGCAGCATGCGGTAGGCAGCAGCGAGTAGCCAGCTCGAATCGTGGCTTTAATCCGAAGGCTGAGGCCCACTGAACCAACCTGGCGAAGCCCGGGACGACAAACGAGAAACGCCAAACGACAAACGCGAAACGCCCCCCCGTTATCCTGCGCGCGCGCCGTTCGGAACTGGTCTTTCAGGCACCGCCAGGACCGGCACTATCTCGTCACTATACCCGACATCAAATAACATCCCTTCCGATGTTTCGCCGGCCATACTCCTCGGCTTAAGATTGACGACGAACAGAGCTTGTTTGCCTTCGATCTCTTGCGGGGTTGCTCGCTCTCTCTTCAAGCCAGCCAGAATGGTTCGACGGTGGTCGCCAAAGTCAACCGACAGGCGGACGAGTTTGGACGAGCCGGGGACCTCCTCGACAGAGGTGATCGTTCCGACGCGAATGTCGAGCGATTCAAGGACCTCGATCCCAACGGTTGGCTTGACCGGCGCAGGTATCATAGCGTTTCTCGTTCGTCGTTTATCGTTCTCGTCGCTATCCGCTAATCTCGCGAATAGACGCGAATCAGGGGCACTCGAGACTGGCGCACCGGCTCTAGCGTCACCATCGATCGCGCTGTTTTGTTAGCACCGCTCTTCATAAAAGAGAAGACCGTTAGCGAAGATTCGCGTTATTCGCGGATCCTTCTTCGCGGATCACACCTGCTAGGCCACTTCTACCGACACTTCAAAGCTGTCGGTAATCACTTCGCTCACTGCCCGGGCCATCTATCCTGGTTATCGTGCCGCTCATTTGTGTGAAGAGGGCGGCGAGCATGGGCTTGGTGAAGAAGAGGGGAAAATTGGGCGCATCCTTCTTCACCAGATCTTTAATTGAGTCCAGCAACTCTTCGAATCTATCCTGCGTAGTCGCTTCATCCAGATCCGCGGCCAGCGCCGGAAGGTCCTCGCAGAGATTCATGCGGAAGGCGTCTTCGTGCTGGTAGTCCACGCCAAGTTCGGCGCCGAGATTGAAGGATGGCTTAGCCCTGGCCACGATCGAGCCGACGGGTGAGTTGAGGGACCGCATCAATTCTCCGCCGCTGCGGCCGCCAAAGAACACGCCGCCGAAACCAGCCGTCACTGCCGCTCCGAACGCCAGCTTGCCGAAGAATTCATACTCGAGGAAGTCGTTCTGCTGGAGCTTGCTGGCGCTCTCATCCTGAAACGGCAAGACAAAGCGCGTAAACGCAGTCACGATCGCGTCGCGAAATCCCTGGCTTGCGTCTACGCAGCAGTGGTTGGCGAGTCGGAAGAGATTATTGGAATCGATATTGGCCTTCACGCCGAAGGCGCCGTGGCTGAACCCGCCCGCGCCGGACGCTTCCAGAGAGACGCGCAGAAGAATCGACACATAGGCTTTTCCAGGCGGAACGGTAATTACCTGAGACTTCGCCTCGTCATCGTCGGTTTCGGCCTCGCTGAAACGAAAGACCTCCCCGCTCCGGAGGATTGTGATCTTTCCCTCCACATCCGGTGACAGGCCGATCTTGAGCGTTCCACCGCCGCCGAAATTCAGGTCCCAGCCAAACGCTCGAGAGCCGGAAAAGGGTACTGAAAGCTTGTCTCTGGAAAGAGCCGATAGCGGAGCGTTCTGCAGCCCGGCGATCACATCTCTGGCCAGGCTGAGTGTGCCGTCAGCGGAACCGGCGAGGGTGTTCGTCAGGTCACCCGAGGAGATAGTTTCAGTTTCATCACCCATTGAAAGAAGCAATGTTGTCACCGTTGTAACTCCTTTCTTGATACTCACTCTTGCAACCGAGGAGGATTCAATGTAGCGGAACTTATTCTTACTAGTCCAATCGAACCTCACAAGCATGAAAGGCTGAAGTATGGACGGGCTCGAATGTTGTCAGCTCCGTCCTACAGCAGTCACACGCGCTTGTAGTGGTGCTCGGTAAATCGTTTCCAACCCCTCTTGTTCTTGCTTTCTACTACCCAGTAGTAACCGTCCGCGTCGTCGGGCCAATACGCCATTCGGGCAAGCCCGGCCGGCATCTGCGCCTCGAAGCCGATCCCGTCGGGATGGATGTCAGAGACGTCTGCCATTGTCCCGTTCGAGTTCTTCCCGTCTGAAGTGAACGACCAGAAGGCGATCTCTCCATCGCGGTTCTGCCCGATCATCGCGGTTTCCTCGTAGATGCCCTTTCCGATCTCCCAATGAGCGGTAAGTTGGATATAGGTCCCGTGTAGAACCGGCGCAAATGTTCGAGTACACCTTATCGGCCCCATCGGAGAGGGAGCTGTTGCCTTCCAGGTCCCGATGAGTGGAGCGAGAACACCGAGCTTTCCTCGTCCGCGTTTCCAGTGCTTCGCAGTCTTCGCCATGTGAGCTTCCCCCCGTGCTCTTTAGTTCAGTACTCGCGGTTCAGTTGGGGCCACAGCCGTCGGGTTGCTCAGCCCGCGGCTCAAATCTGTGGCGGCCATTTGTCTGTCCTTCGTGCCGCGCCAATGCGCTTAGACGCCGGTTAGCGAAAAAGACACCAGATGCTTATCACATTCCGTCCGGCTGCCCATACTGCGCCCGTATCAATGTCGGAGCTCCATCACGCGGGATGACTATGATAAACAGGCTCGCGTACTCCGCATCCTTTAGCCCCGGCACCGATCGCCGCGAGAGCCCTTCGACAATGCCCGGGATCGTGTTCTGATGGCTGACCACCACCACATACTCGCCCGAGTGTTTTGCCAGGATCTGTTTAGCCAGCATCTGGCCGTAGTCGCCCGGCTGTTGAAGGTTCACGGACACCTCTGTGACCGGCACTCCAGTCTTGTCTGACAGCGGCTTCGCCGTCTCACGATTGCGCGTGAACTGCGAACTATAGATCGCGCCGATGTGGGCATCCTCAGCCACCTGGACCAATGCCTGGGCGCGCCGCGATCCCGCCTCTGTCAGCGGAGGATCGTCACCGCCAACGGCTTTCTCCGCGTGACGAACGACGAAGACCACCGTTGGGTTTGGCGCGCGATGGCTGCACGAGGCGGCGGCGAGTGCCAATAACAGCAAAACTGCGGTGAGAGGTTTTTTCATAAGGTGCTCTATCTCATGCGGGCGACCGCTACGTTGAAAGGGGGTTTAACACCGACTTCACCTGCGGACTGCGATCAGCGTCAGGGCTGAAGGAAGAAGCTTACACGAGAACATGCCGTCGCGCCCGGATGCGACGACTCGTACTCGTCGTTTCTCGTTTCTCGTTTGTCGTTTCTCGTTCTCAAGCGGGGAGGGTCTGGACTCAAGTAGGAACGACACACCGTAAGCGAAAAGACGATAAACGAGAAACGCGAAACGATAAACGAGAAACGTGTCGTTCTGTTTGCCCTACACCATTGTTTGGTGCTATTCCTAACCCGCTACGCGAAGCAAGAACCTTGAAGACGAGGCTCTCAACAGGTATGAAAAACAGACTGGTGCTCAGAGCAATCCTGTTCGCGCTGCTGTCAGTGCCCGCCCCCGTCGTCAGTGCACAGCAGCCCAAAGAGATTCCGCTTTGGCTGGCCGGTGCGCCAGGCTCGCGAGGCAAGACTGGGGAAGAGGCGGTGCGGGTAACCCCGGACGGCGAGCACGTCGTGTCGAACGTTCACAACCCTTCGATCACTCCTTATCTTCCATCGAAGGAGAAGTCGACAGGAGCAGGCGTCATCGTAGCGCCGGGCGGCGGACATCGCGAACTGTGGGTGGACCATGAAGGCCACAACTTGGCCAGGTGGCTGAGCTCGCGCGGCATTGCGGCTTTCGTACTCAAGTACCGTCTTGCTCGCGAGGCGAACTCCACCTACAAAGTGGATGAGGACGCGCTGGCAGACACTCAGCACGCCATACGCCTGGTGCGCAGCAGGGCTAAAGAATGGGGCTTGTTCCCGTCGCGCATCGGAGTACTGGGTTTTTCAGCGGGAGGAGAGCTGGCAGCGCTGGCGAGCATGCGCTTCGACGGCGGCAACAAGAACGCCGCGGATGCGATAGAACGGGAGAACTCCCGGCCCGATTTCCAGGCGCTGATCTATCCCGGCAGCTCCGGAAGGATTATGCCGACAAAAGAGTCGCCGCCCGTTTTTCTCGTTTGCGGATACAAGGACCGGCCTGACATCTCACGCGGTCTGGCCGAAGTCTATTTGAAATTCAAGGAAGTCGAAGTGCCGGCGGAGCTGCACGTTTACGCCACCGCCAGCCACGGTTTCGGGGTCCGCGAGAAGAACCGGGGCGCCGTTGGCAACTGGCCCGCCCGCTTTGAAGAGTGGCTGGCCGAGCTCGGCCTCCTGCAAAAGTAGTGGTTTATGGTTTGTGGTTCATGGTCTCTGGTTTAGGGTTTATGCGTGATTTGTCGGAATCAGAGACCCGAGACCCTAAACCACAAACCACAAACCACAAACCACAAACCATCTACTGTCTTGCTGCCCTTCCGACCCGTGGCTACAATACCGGAGGTGAAATCAATAACCGTAGGCATCACCGGAGCAAGCGGCGCAATCTACGCGCAGCGGCTCTTGATGCAACTCGAAGACAGCCTCGAAGTGCGCCAGGTAAACCTGGTCGTCAGCGGACCCGGCCGCCGTGTCATAAGCGACGAGCTCGACATCCACGCCCCGGAAGCCGAGATGATGGTCGCCGAGATGATCGGCCGGCCTTCAAGGAAGATCATGATCTT
The DNA here is from genome assembly GCA_041483295.1 of Blastocatellia bacterium. Taxonomy (GTDB): domain Bacteria; phylum Acidobacteriota; class Blastocatellia; order UBA7656; family UBA7656; genus DASYSA01. Next base: position 13,513 of record JBGPFL010000007.1, read on the forward strand.
TCATCCGGGCGACATCGGCGCGGCGATAGCCTCGGGCTCTTATCCGGTCGATGCGATGGTCATCATTCCGTGCTCGGCTTCGACTCTGGGCACGCTCGCCTCCGGCTCATGCAGGAACCTTGTGCATCGAGCTGCCGACGTCTGCCTGAAAGAGGGACGCAAGCTGGTGCTCGTGCCTCGCGAGACTCCGCTGTCCATCATTCACCTCGAAAACATGTTGAAGCTCCGTCAGGCCGGGGCGATGATCGTACCCGCGATGCCGGCGTTTTATCACAAGCCGTCGGACATCGAGGGATTGGTGGATCACTTTGTCTACAGAGTTATGGATCACCTGGGGCTGGCGCACTCACAGGAGACCGTCTGGCACGGTGACGTCGGCGGCGTTTGAGCCGGCATGGCTGAAGCTTGAATTCTGAAGTACCGGAAATGCAACAGGCGACGACAACTCAGCGGTTTCGAGTCACGCTCGAGATGATCAAGTTCGAGCACACGCTGTTCGCGCTTCCCTTTGCGCTCCTGGGCGCTACGCTTGCCGCTCGCGAGATGGGCGCCCACCCGGCGAGCTTTTGGATTTCAAAGCTCATCTGGATAACCGTGGCGATGGTTGGCGCGCGCTCGGCGGCGATGACCTTCAATCGCATCGCAGACCGCAAGATCGATGCAGCAAATCCGCGCACGGCGACTCGCGCCTTGCCTGCGGGCCTTCTCGATCTGCGATTCGCCTGGATATTCCTGATCGCCTCGGCCGCCCTGTTTCTCGTGGCCTCATATGAGCTCAATCGGTTGACCCTGTTGCTTTCACCTGTGGCGCTTGGCTCCGTGCTGCTCTATTCCTACACGAAGCGGTTTACGTCTCTGTCGCATCTCTTTCTCGGTTGGTGTTTGGCGATCGCTCCGTCGGGCGCCTGGATAGCGATTCAGGGCAAGCTGACGATGACGCCGGTCCTGCTGTCATTTTCGGTGATGCTGTGGACCGCGGGCTTCGACGTTCTGTACGCGTGCCAGGATTATGAGTTCGATCGCAATGCGGGGCTTCATTCGATACCGCAGCGCTTCGGCGTCAATAAGGCGTTATGGATTGCTCGCGGGATTCATGCGCTGATGTTCGCTTCGCTGGTGATGTTCTTTCTATCCGCGGGCCTCGGGTGGTTAGGTCTAATCGGGGTGGTCGCGACGGGCGGGTTGCTGATCTATCAGCACAGCCTTGTGAAGGCTTCCGATCTGTCTCGTCTGAATATGGCTTTTTTTACGACCAATGCGTTCGTGAGTGTGATCCTGTTTGTCACGATGGCGGGTGACGTTCTGTTGTTGCGCTAGCTACAAAGGGAAATGCGAAATGCGAATTTCGAAATGCGAAATTCACACTTCGCATTTCACACTTCGCGTTTCGCATTTCGAAATTCGCATTTCCTATTCTTTCTTTGCCACGGGTCCTTTCTGGCCTATCTCCTTGAGCAACTCCTGCACAGCCGTCTCGAGCTGGCGGTCGCGCCCTGCGAGATTGTCTTCAGGAGTATTCTCCACCAGAATATCCGGCTTCACGCCATAGTTCTCCATGTTGGTGCGATTGCGATCCGCCAGAAACACTCCAACCCCAGGCGTGCGGACAGTCGCGCCGTCGATTAAGGAATAGCTGCCCGTTCCGATTACCGCGCCCATCGTCGGCGTGCCGATCGTCTTGCCCAGGCCGAGCGCCTTGAAGCCCGCGGGGAACATCTCCGCGTTTGAAGCCGAGCGCCAGTTCTGCAAGACCACCTTGGGACCAAAGAATCCCGCGAACGGCCGGCCCGACGGCTCGGTCCCGCGCGGCTGCCAGACCTGATACTGACGCTGAACCAGAATTGCCAGCAGTTCCTGTTCTATGTTGCCTCCGCCATTCCATCGCTGGTCGATGATCAGAGCTTCCTTGTCGCGATTCTCCCGAATCTCCTTTTCGAACTTTCGCAGCGAGGGCTGGTTCATCGCTTGAATATGCAGGTAGCCGATGCGCCCATTCGAGGCCTTCTCGACCGAGTCGCGGCGATCCTTCACCCAGCGCTCATAACGCAGCTGGCTGTAGGCGCCTCCCGTGACCGGCTCGATGCGGGTTTTCCAGGCGCCCTCTTCAGAAGGCTTGGTATTGAAGGTCACTTCGACTTTGCGATTCAACCGGTGGTTCAGCAACTGCCAGTAGTCGTCGCCGGCTTTTACGGATTTGCCGTTGATCGCGATGAGGTAGTTGCCCGCGGCTACCTTGACCCAGTCTTTGTCGGCCGGTCCATCTTCGTATACGTATGTGACCTTGTATCGGCCAGCTTGATCGTCGGTCTCCAACTCGACGCCGAGGTGAGCGGTCTGAACTCGACTTTCCTGGCCGGCCTGTCCACCGAAACCGGCAGCCGCCCCGGTGTGCGAAGCGTTCAACTCGCCGATCATCTCGTTGATGATGTTGATCAACTCCTGGCGCTCGCCCACGTATTCGACCAGAGGTTGATACTTGGCCCGCGCGGCGTCCCAGTCCTTGCCGTGCATCTGCGGATCGTAGAACCGATACTTCATCGTCCGCCACGCGTCGTCAAACATTTCAGCCCACTCGGCGGGACGTTCGATTGAGACCTTGGCGGTGAAGCGGAGCTGACGCCGCGCCCCGCCTCCGCCGGCAGAGGCAGCACCGCTGCCGCCCCCGGCTCCGGCAAAGCCGCCCGCAGCCGCACCCCCGCCACCCGGCATCGCTACCGAGTAGACGCCAGGACCTTCTTTGAAGAAGAGGGTTCGGCCGTCGCGTGAGAAGTTGAAACTCGAGATGCCGCCGCCGCCGCCGCCGAAGCCGCGACCTCGCGGTCCTCCCTCTTCATCGCCGCTGGGCGCGGCGCCCGATGTGATTCGACTCAGTCTCCGGCCGTCTTCTGAAATCGAATAGACAACCGGCACATTCCGCTGGCCCGCCGGTTCGCTCGTTGCGAAGACGATCGTTCGGCTATCGGGTGCGATCGCGTAGTTGAATACGGCAAACGGCATTCGCGTGACCTGTCGCGTGCGTCGCTTCAGCCCGGCCCAGTCGATGTTGATCTCCCTGGGAGGAGGTTGATTGCGCTGCGGCGCTCCGGCGCGTCGCGGCCCATCGCCTGTCCCGTCCTGTTGATCTGCCTGGTCGGCCCGTTCTTCGGGATCGCTGGGATCTCGGTCCTCCCGCTCCAGCGCCACTGAGTAAATTTGCGACGAAGGCTGGCCGTCGCCCGAATCCTCTCTCCGAACGAAGTAGAGCTTGCGGCCATCGGGGGTGAACTGGGGATTCCCGTCGTTGGACGAATCGAAGGTGACCTTCTTTTCGTCGCCGCCGGCAGATGGGATCAAATACACATCGTTGGTGCGGGTGTGATCTGACTTTGAGAAGGCGATCCATTTGCCGTCGGGTGACCAGACCGGCGAGCCGACATTGCCATACCGCGATGAACTCAGTTCCGTGGTCTGCTTAGTTTCGAGAACGTACTTGCGAAGCTTGTTGTCCGAGGCGGTGAATGCTATCTCCTTCGAGTTAGGAGACCACGCGATTGAGAACTTGAGGGTGTCGTGGTCGGTGATCTTTTGCGGCTCACCGATTCCGTCGGCCGAGGCGATGAATATCTCTTCGCGCCCGCTGCGATCGGAGATGAAGACTACCGATTTGCCGTCGGGTGAGTACTGAGGGTCTTTGTCGCGCGCCGGGCTGTCGGTGATCTGTTTGAGGTCGCCTTCATCGACCGGGGCTGTGAAGATTTCGCCGTGAATCGAGAAGACGATTCGGCGGCCCGAAGGCGCCAGGTGGTACTCATCCACCTGCGAATTGAAGTCGCGAACTTCGGCGAGGTTCTCCTGAGTCTCGGCCGCGATGTCCAGTTTGATCGGCGAGACCTTTCGCGTTCCGACTTCCAGCTTCCATATGCCGAAGTCGTGCTCGAAGACGATTGTCTTCCCGTCGGCACTCATCCCGGGCCAGCGAACATCGCCGGCCTTGAACGAGGTGATGCGTTCGGCCTTGCCTCCGGCCTCGGGCACTCGCCAGATGTTGGTGAGGCCGTTTCCTTCCCGGTCGCTCACGAAGTAGATGTTGCCGTCCTGGCTCCACATCGGCCACGAGTCGATGCCGTCGAAGTCGGTCACGTCGGTAAACTTCTTGGAGGCCACATCCATCACGGTGATATCCGTCTGGTAAGCGCCCCGATAGTACTTGCGCCAGTAGCTCTGGGCCTTTCGATTGATGGCGAGCTTGCGGCCATCGGGCGAATAGGTGGCCCACACTCCCATATCCGAACCGGCATTGCGGGCCATTCCTCCGTCGATGCTCACAGTGTAGAGTTTGCCCATGAAGTCTTCGCCGCGCTGAGAAGCAAACAGCACCGAGCGGGAATCAGGCGTCCAGCCCTGAACTGTGTCGTCGGCGGAATGAAAAGTCAGTTGTTTGGGGTTGCCGCCTTCAGAGGGAACGATGAAGACGTCGAGATTGCCGTTGCGGTCGCTCGAGAAGGCTATCCATTTCCCGTCCGGCGAAAAGCGGGGATACACATCGCGCGCCTTGTGGGCGGTTATGCGGCGAACGTTCTGGCCGTTCTCGTCGGCGGTCCAGATGTCGCCGAGATAGGTAAATGCGATGCGTCCCTGATGATAGTGCGGATAACGCACCAGCCTGGCCTCGCGCGCGAAGCCCAATACGGGCGCGCCTAGTGCCAACAGGAATGCGATCAGGCAGACTCTTTTCATGGGGTTCTCCTTTATTTGACAGGCGGTTTACTTTTTTTGGAAAGCTCGACTGAATGGTAAAGACGCTCCCGCCCTTCGCGCGGTTACAACTAGTCTAGTAGTCATTCACCAGAATCTGATCCATGTGCTTGCCGAATCCCACCCACGGCAGTGGGTGGATCGTTCATACTTGGCCTACCAGGGAGGCAGCCCTAACCCTCCTCCCGTTCATCTCTCGCGCTCGCCTCGCGGCCGCGAGGCGAGCGCGAGAGATGAACGAA
>JBGPFL010000008.1:0-18319 GCA_041483295.1 Blastocatellia bacterium
AGCGACTCGTGCGTCTGTGGATCGGCGAGGCTGCGCAGTTTCGCGGTCACGTCGCTCATCACGCGCTCGTAGTCAGCGCCAGGCTCCACTATTCCAGTAACCTCGCGTCTGCGCAGATTGATGAATATCTGGCCGTAATTCCCTTTTGAGAACGCGACTGTGCGCGACCAGTCAACGTCCTCGAGCGACAACATTAACCTGTTGGCGAGTTTCATCAGCGTCGAGCGATTGGTCACTCCGACCGATAGCCGCAAGTGCGCAAGCCCCATCTTCATTGCCGAGCGGTAGGCCAGGTCTGGAGTCAACCCCAGCTTGAAGATAGCGCGCTTGAACAGCGTCATTGCGTCGCGTTTCAGAACGAGCAACCCTTCGGCGATCAGCCAGACGTTAAAGCAGAGGAACTTTGTGATCGGACCGAACCCGTGATCCGATCCCAGGTAAACCGTTGTCTGTTCCCCAACCTCGTCGACCAGCCTGCCGAGCGTCGAATCGACTGCGGTCCAGTACTCGTGTATCCGGGATATGTGCGCGTCGCGCTCCTTGCGATCGAAGAACGGATGCGACTCGTCCAGCAAGTGCCACAACTCATGCTGGAACCTGTCAGTGCCCCAGTAGTGCGTCGCGAACATGTCCCAGCCATACTCCCGCATGAGGTAGAGGTTGACCTCCGTTTTGTAGTCAAGCTCGGCAAAGAGCTGATCGAGGATCTTGTTGATATTACCCGGCGTGTATACCTCGGTGATGTAGAGCTGGTAGGGACCGAACTTCGATTCGATCTCTGCGAGCAGGGTTTCCGGGTAAGTGAAGTCGCGCCGGCCTCGAGGCGTAAGAAAGTCGGAGACCATCAACCCGTTGACCATCGCGGGCGGATAGGTGCAGGGCATATTCGTTACGATGGCCTGCTTGCCCAGGTGGCCGAGGATGTCCCAGAACGGAAGGCCGTCGCGGGCGCGCGAGCTCACCGGCATATCGGGGAGCGCGCCCGAACCTTTGCGGCGAAGGAGGAACTCAAAGACGCCGTGCTTGCCGGGGTTCTTTCCGGTCATCCAAGAAACCCAGGCGGTCGGCGTGATTGGAGGAATGGTGGTTTCGAGCAGACCGCGTACGCCTTGATTGATGAAGCTCTGGAGTCGCGGCATCAATCCGGCCTGCATCAATGGGTCGAGGACGTCGAAGGTCGACCCATCGAGCCCTATGAATAAGACCTTTTTGGACATAACAAAAGACTGTGGAATATAACGGATGAACAGTCATTTTTCAACCGCGGCCACAGAAAGGGGCATTAACTCTCTCTCGCTTGCCTTCAATTGAGGGGCGGACCGTCGAAAAGCATGCTTCAACAAGAACGTCCTGACTGATGAAGTGCGAAACTCTACTCCGATGTAACAGCTCAGGAACTCACAGTCTCTGCGTCCTCCGGGGCTACGCCACATCGGTCACTCTGCATGCTCGAACCAGGTCACTTTGACCGTTTCTGCCAACCGCGCCAACCGCATTGGGGTTAGAGTTCTTTGGCAGAGCAAGCCCCGTAAGCCATTAGTCGAGACCGCTTAGCCCCTCTCGCTATTGTCAACCTCCGCGACCGGGATACCTGGCATGGGGTTTGCCATTAGCGTTCCGCGAGAAACTCTCACTCTAGACGTCAAACTTCGGCTTAGCGCCCTCAAGGCATTATGAAAAATGACGCAATTCGCTCCCGCGGAGTGATCCGTATCAGGCGTCCTATCCTTCGCGCATGGTTCACGGCCCTCCTCACCGTCGTGATCCTTCTCACGGCCTGGGCCCCGCCTCGACTGCACGCGTACCCGCGTCCAAGTTTGGGGTCAGCGCTCGGCAAACTATCAGGTCCCTTGCTGAATGCGCTCGGTAACACCGAGTTGTTGGTATGGTCCGACCCCTCCAAGCAGACCGTTCGGACAATCATCCAGACTCCTGGTGCGGTCACATCTGCATTGAAAACTGCGGTGCTACTTGCGGGCGGGTCCGTTGTGCGCCAGTTTACATCGATAAACGGCCTGCTCGTCGAGTTGCCAAAGTCCAATGTGCTGACAATCGCTGCTCGCGCTGACGTGGAGCACATGAGCGCAGATCATCTTGCTCAGCAGACCGCGAGCCATCTTGAGGTCGCAGCCGGGGCGGACCTGGTGCGAGGCAATAAAACGATCTTAAACACGTTCACTGGACTCGACGGCAGCGGGATCGGAATAGCCGTTCTTGATTCAGGACTCATGGCGAATCACAGCGACTTTTATGGCTCGCTGCCCTTGTCACGCGTAGTCGCCACAACCGACACTGTTTCGAGTAATACGGTTCTCGCTCAGTTTGAAAACACCCTTGGTCTCCTTTTGGGAGTTACATTGCCCTTGCTCGGCAGTAACAAAGACGCCTACGGACACGGCTCGCATGTGGCGGGGATTGCAGCCGGACGCCAATCAGGCGGCTCCGGCTCTCCGAGCTTCGAGGGCATTGCACCCAACGCCCGCGTCATAGACGTCCGTGTGTTGGACGGAAGAGGGCTTGGCCAAATCAGCGACGTGATCGCAGGGATAGACTGGATCATTGCCAACAGGCTCTCGTTCAACATCAAGGTAGCCAACCTGAGCCTGGGGGCGGCCTCGGCTGAATCGTGGGTTACTGACCCGCTGTGCCGGGCGGTGAGACGAGCGGTCGCATCGGGCATTACTGTTGTCGCGGCCGCGGGCAACTATGGAAAGACCGCAGCTGGGTTCGAGTGCTACGGAAGCATCAGTTCTCCCGGCAACGATCCGACGGTTATCACGGTTGGCGCGGCGAACACACACCAGACGGACTGGCGGAGCGATGACTCTGTCACATATTTCAGTTCGCGCGGTCCGACTCGTGGTTATTCGGTTGATGATTCGGGAGCCAAGCGTCACGACAACCTACTCAAACCGGATCTGGTAGCCCCCGGCAATCGCATAATCGCAGCCGAGTCTCGGGGTAGCTATCTCATTACCAACTACTCACAACTGCACAACAGCGGGACCGGTGCGTCCGCATTTATGCAGTTGAGCGGAACTTCAGTGGCAGCCCCGGCGGTGGCGGGCGCGGTCGCATTGATGCTGCAGAAAAACGCCGGGCTCACACCGCCACTGATCAAGGCGATCCTTCAGTACACCGCCCAGCCGGTATGGAATGCAAACATAGTTCAGCAGGGTGCGGGGCTGTTGAATATCGAAGGGGCCACGCGACTGGCGGGTGCGTTGCGGTCAGACATATCTTCGAGAACGGCTCTCGGAACGATCAAACTCGGTGACCCGCTTCTGGCGTCCGGCGCCACCATGCCCGCTCCCACCTCTACACTTGCCGGGGCGACTGTGCCCTGGGCTGGATACGTCTTCGCCGGGGGATCCCACATTCTTGGCGGGCGCGATCTGTTCACTCGGTATCAAGCGATCTACAATCCCGCTCTGGTCTGGGTGCGCGACCGGGTAACAGTAAATGAATCACCCCGCACCACAATGGCTCTGATCACGTCTGGGGTCATTGATGCTGACCTGATTTCTGGTTCCGACGGGTTGTTCGTATCGGCGCTAACACTGAGCAACGGAATCTCCTGGGGCCAGGGCATTACGCTTTCGGAAGGTATAACACTCAGCGAAGGAGTCGTGCTGGGCGACGGAATAACGCTGAGCGAAGGCATAACCCTGTCGGAAGGATTTGCCTCTGGCGAGGGTATAACGCTTAGCGAAGGGATTACGCTGTCGGAGGGAATCACCTTGTCGGAAGGGATCACGCTCTCTGAGTCCTGCGACCTCGGCGAGCCCTGATGAACGGAGCACGCATGCACTTCATTGACATGTCGGACTATAACCGCGGCGTCCGTGCCTACTGGTGGGCTACCACCATGGGCGGTGCGGCCGCGGTGGCGTGGGCCCTGGTCAGCGTCGCAGGTATGAAGCGCGCCGATCTTCTGGCAGTTATGACCCTGATGGCTCTAGTGTTTCTGGTTGGCTTTCGGCCCACCCGGATTCCAAGCACACACTCCTCCATAACTCCCGGTGACATCTTCATCTTTCTCACGGCGATCTTCTTTGGGGCCTCTGCCGCTACTCTGGTAGCCGTTACCGACGCTTTCTGCGCCTCGTGCAGAACAACGCGGCGGTGGACGAGCCGATTGGGCGGGCCGGCGCTCATGGCAATCGCGGCATTCATCTCCGCCAGCGCTTTCGAGGGTGGGCTCGATTGGTTGCGCCACTCGAACCTGTTCGGTAGTGCAACCTTCCTAACAGGGTTGCTCTTGTTTTCCCTGGCCTACTTCCTACTGAACTCCGTGTTGGCAGCGATACACCAGTCGCTGAAGGGACGCACGTCACTGATCAAGCTCTGGTGGACAAACTATGTCTGGGCCAGCTTGACCTACGCGGCCAGCGCCTCTGCCGCCGGCCTGATCTACCTGGCGATAATTCAATATGGGGTGGCCTCGCTGATAGCTGCGGTGCCGCTGGTCGGGGTGATCTTCGCGACCTGCCATTTCTACTTCAAGCAGGCAGACGAGCGCGCGAAGGCCAGTGACAACGTCAGTCGAATGCATCTGGCTACGGTAGAAGCACTCGCTACCGCCATCAATGCCAAAGATGAAATCACACACGACCACGTCTATCGAGTGCGCGTCTACGCGTGCGGGCTTGCCCGTCACTTTGGTCTGAGCGAACCTGAGATCGAAGCATTGAAGGCCGGTGCGCTGCTGCACGACGTAGGCAAGATCGCCGTACCCGATTACATCCTGAACAAGCCTGGCAAGCTCACCGCGGCTGAATTCGAGAAGATGAAGATCCACACCGTTGTGGGCGCTCAGATCATGGAGCGCGTGAACTTCCCCTATCCTGTAGTGCCAATCGTTCGCCATCACCACGAGCGATGGGATGGGCGTGGTTATCCAGACGGACTCAGCGCACAGCATATTCCTCTCACTGCCCGCATTCTCACCGTAGCTGACTGCTTCGACGCCGTTCGCGAGAACAGGCAATATCACAAAGCCATGAGCAGGGACGAGGCCTGCCGGTATCTGCGAGACAACGCCGGGAGCCAATTCGATCCATCTATAGTGGCAGCGTTTCTGGCTAACCTGTCAGTCTACGAAGCCGAGATAGTCGCGCACAAAGCCTCTCAGGAGCCTTTGCTGTCGCCGACGACTCAAGCCGGCCTGTCGGAAAGTGCACACATTGCTGTCCCGGCTGCAGGCCTCGCGCCCTCCGCGCCCGAGGAGCCAGACTACCTGAAGCAGATCCACGCATCGCGCGCTGAGGTAGCCGCGCTGTACGAAATGGCCCAGACCTTCAGCGCAAGCCTGGATGTGCGCGACGTCCTGACCCTCACCGTCAATCGCATTGAAGCAATGATTCCGTTCACCACTTGCGTTGTCTACCTGCGAGACAAGACTGATGATTCGTCAATCGCGGCTCACGCTTTCGGGGAGAATGCAGGGGTCATTCGAGGAAGCAGAATGGCCGTGGGCCATGGGATCACGGGGTGGGTCATCATCAACGGTGTCCCAATGATCAACACCGATCCGATGCTCGATCTCGGCTCGATTCTAGGCGAGAACGAAGCGGGCTATAGAACCGCCGCGGTCTTCCCGCTGACCGATGCTCACGAAACTATAGGAGCTCTGGCTCTCTACTCCAGCGAATTGAGCAGCTACGGGGGTGAACATCTGCATTTGCTCGAGTCAGTCTCGCGTCTCGCTTCTACTGCCCTCCAGCACGCCTTCTTACACGAGCGCACCAAGGCAAGCGCGCAGACCGACCCATTGACCGGGCTGCCCAACGGGCGAGCCCTATACGCGCGCCTCGAGGAAGAACTTGTGCGTGCAGAACAGCGGAGCAGCCCGCTAACGATAATCTGTCTGAACCTCGTTGGCCTGCGCAGCATAAATGACTCTTACGGCTATCGCGTCGGCGACCGGATGCTTTCCGAAGTAGCGGCCCGACTGGACAGGGCGCTCCGCGATACTCTTATGCTGAGCCGAATAGCCGGCGATGAATTCATCTGCCTGATCGCGGAGGGCAGTGCCCGAGACGCGATTGCGCTATACGAGAGAGCTCGATTGGAGGTCGAGAGCCTGAGCCTTGAAGTCAGGCCGGGTCACCACGCTCGAGTTCGTTTGAGTTTCGGCCTCGCCCGATATCCAGACGAGGGACAAACAATTGACGAGCTACTCCACGCGGCCGCATCGGCTGCTCGCCAGCACAACACCAGCTATGGTGTCCTACAGGAGTCAGCCGATCCGCAGCCTGTCCAATCAAGCCTCCAGAGAGCTAAGACCGGAACGGCCGCGCTGGTACAGTAGGTACAGCAGCGAGCGTGCATCTCGACAATTCCGCTGGGGACCGGAATTCATTGCCTTCCGTGAATCAGCATGCTAACTTGACTCCGGACTTCGCACAGAGCCCTCCGCCTTGGATCTCACGATTCGTCTGAGTGGAGTAAAGACTTCGGTATCGCCGGTCTTTCGTAGAACTCAACCAGGCGTCGACTCTGACACAAGGGATTTGCCCTTCGGATCAGACTTGCAAGGCTCTCACCCTACAAATGCCAACAAGGTATTTTGAGTCTTGAGACCATGAACATTCTGGCTTGATCTTCAGGAGGACTCTATGCAGGCTTCACGCAGACACTCAGCACGCAGGAACGGAACGCGCTCGAATCTCTACAAGCGGCCAGCGCTGCTCGCGTCTCTTGCCCTCTTCGGTTTCATGCTCTTTCAGTCTCCGATCTCGGCATTCTTCGAAGCGACGCTGAAGGCTGGTCGCCTGGCTGGTCCTGAAAGCGCGGCGGGGGTTCGGCAGCAGAAACAGGAGATCTCCCCGAACGCCCTGCTGCAGATGCAGTCATTGGCCGACGAGAAGAGAGCGCGCACTCCCGAACAGCGGAAGATCGGCTCACAGTTGCTATTTGCTCTGGCAAAGCAGCGGGGGCAGACGATCCCGGGGACCGAGAGGCTGCGCAATAACCTGAATCTAAGCAGTGATGGTAGGGTCCTCGTAGACATCAGGCTCAACACCAACAAGCCTATCGCTACAGTAAAGGCACTCGAGAAGCAGGGCCTGCTTGACCGAGGAGGCGAGATCTTAAGTGCGGTTGGAAATAACATTCGCGCACGCGTGGCGCTCACAAAGCTCGAGGACATCGCGAGGATACCTGAGGTCAGGTCGGTGAGGCCGGCGGCGATGGCGATCACGTCACGGACAGCGGCCACATTGGTCACCGGGCCCGGCAGCGTGAGCCCGCCGTTGAACAACTCATTGCGGCCGGGGTTCGAATCCCGCGCGGCACGGCTTCGGTCGAAGATTGGCAGCGCATTGCTGGCGGCTCGTGCGAGTCGAACGAGCCTCGCGCCGGCCTCCAATGTTTCAGAAGGCGATATAACCCATCGCGCGGCCGAAGCTCGGAACTTCTATGGGGTTGACGGGACCGGTATTAAGATCGGGGTGCTTTCAGACGGCGTCGATTCCCTTTCGATGCTGCAAGCTTCTGGGGACCTTCCGGCCGTCACCGTTCTTCCTGGACAGGATGGAACTGGAGACGAAGGGTCTGCGATGCTAGAGATCGTTCACGATCTCGCTCCAGGCGCTCAGCTTTTCTTTGCCACCGCATTCACCAGCATCTCGTCCTTTGCCCAGAACATCCTCGACCTGCGCACAGCGGGGTGCAACATCATCGTGGACGACGTTTTCTACTTCGCAGAGTCGCCGTTTCAGGATGGCCAGGCCGCCAGCGTTGTCTCAACAAACGACGCGGGCCTTATCACGCAGGCGGTCAATACCGTGACGGCGGCCGGCGCTCTATATTTCTCTTCCGCGGGGAATGAAGGCAATTTGAATGACGGAACATCGGGAACCTGGGAAGGCGACTTCAACCCGAATGGAACTCCGCCAGCCCTTGCGGGCGGCGGCATCGCCCACAACTTTGGAGATGGCGGCCAGTCAGACCAGGCGACAGCCGCCGGCGTCGTAGTCACCCTTAACTGGTCAGATCCGCTCGGCGCTTCGGACAACGATTACGACCTCTATATCCTTGACAGCTCCCTCACCACCATCTTTGATGCTTCTACCGACGTTCAGGACGGAGACGACGACCCATTCGAGATAACCGGGCCGGCTTTCGCCAACGAGCGCATAGTTGTAATGCAGTTCGCGGGTGCCGATCGCTTTATTCGCGTTGAGACCCTGCGCGGCGAGTTGGACCAGGCAACCACGGGCGGCACCTTTGGCCATACCACAGCGGCCAACGCTTTTGGAGTCGCGGCGGTCGACGTTGCAACTGCGTTGCCCGGTCCGTTCACCGGCGGCGCCGCCAATCCTGTAGAATTCTTCAGCTGTGACGGCCCCCGGCACCTCTTCTACAACGCCGACAGCTCTGCAATCACTCCGGGAAACGTATCGGCAACAGGCGGGCTGATCCGCCAGAAGCCTGACGTGGCAGCCGCTGATGGCGTGTCGGTCGCCGCGCCCGGCTTCAGTCCATTCTTCGGCACGTCGGCTGCGGCCCCGCACGCGGCAGCGATCGCCGGATTGCTCTTGTCCGCCAATCCGGCTCTCACTCCCGCGCAGGTGAGGACAGCCTTGACCTCTTCGGCGCTGGACATCGAAGCCCCGGGAGTGGACAGAGATTCGGGCGCCGGCATCGTAATGGCGTTTCAGGCACTCCAGGCGATAGGGGCCACGCCGGTTGCAAATCCTGCTCTAGGTACGGTCACACCCACGTCGGTGGCCAGTGACGGAGATGGGGCTATCGAGCCCTGCGAAGCCTTTTCGTTAAGCATCCAACTCACCAATGTTGGAGGCGCCGCCGCGACCGGCGTCAGCGCAACGCTGGCATCCTCGACCCCTGGAGTCACAATCACGACGGGCGCGTCCAACTACCCGAATATCCCCTCGGCAGGCAGCGCCCTCAACACCACGCCGTTCGCCTTCAGGGTCGCCGTTAGCGTGCCGTGCGGAACCCTGTTGAACTTCACGCTAACGGTCAATTTCTCGGGAGGCACAAGTCCGAAGGTGCTCACCTTCTCGCTGCCGACCGGGACGCCCCTTGCGCCTGCGACATTCAGCTTTACGGGGCCAGCGGTCCCGATTCCGGATTCTCCGGGTGCAGACGTGCCTGGAACGCCGGCGGTCGTCCCTCTGACGGTGAGCGGTGTGGCTGGGAGGATCACCGACCTCAACTTCCGCATCGACGGTGGTAGTTGCAACACGACTGTTGGTTCCACCACTGTGGGTGTCGACCATACGTTCGCGAACGATCTGAACTTCAAACTCAAGTCTCCGATGGGCACGGAGATCACTGTGATAAATCGGGCTGACCTTAACGGGAACAACTTCTGCCAGACGCTGCTGGATGACCAGTCAGGCGGGCCCTCGATTCAGGGCGTCCAAGCTGCCGACGCGCCATTCACCGGCAGTTTCACGCCAGCGAACCCGCTGTCGGCCTTTAATGGAGAAGACCCGAACGGTACCTGGACGTTGACCGTGACCGACAACTTCATCGGGGACACAGGCAGCATCAGGGCCTTCTCACTGATCATCAGCGGAGCATCGTGTAATGCGGTCTGCTGCACACTAACCTGTCCGGCGAACCTCACGACTGCCAATGCGCCCAATCAGTGTGGAGCGGTGGTCAACTATCCCGCTCCCACAAGCTCGGGCGCCTGTGGCACTGTCACGTGCTCGCCGGCGTCTGGTTCCTTCTTCCCGGCCGGCACCACGACCGTAACTTGCAACGCCGCGTCCTCTAACACCTGCTCATTCACGATCACGGTGAATGACACACAGGCGCCTACGATCACCTGCCCGGCTGCTATTACAATGGGAACTCTGCCGGGAGCACCTTGCGCAGTGATCACCTTCTCCGCAACCGCCGCAGACAACTGTCCGGGTTTGACGCTTGTATGCACGCCGCCCTCGGGATCTTGTGTGCCCGCCGGCACCACAACGGTCAGTTGCACCGCCACCGACGCTCGAGGTAACACAGCCTCCTGCTCTTTCGGAGTCAAGGTATTCGACTCCTGCTTGCAGGACGATTCCGCACCGGGCTCGGTGGTTCTGTTTAACGCAGCCACCGGCGAATATCAGTTCTGCTGTGGGACCACGAAGATAACTGGAACTGGCCGCGTCACCAAGAGGGCTAATCTCGTCACCGTCGAAGACTCAACCTCGGGTCGCCGAGTGCTGATCAAGTTCGACGGCAGCGCCAAAGCCGGCTCTGCGTCGCTGCAGTCGCCACCCGGCACAGTGTTGTGTACGATCGCTGACAGGAACACTACCAACAACACATGTGTGTGCAACTGAGGCTGACAATATGCTAACGTCGCGGGGGCGTCGCTCGGAGGGCGCCCCTGCGAAATGAACATCGGCCGAACAAGACAAATCCTCTGGCGGGGCCTGAGGCTCAAGTGTCCAGCGTGCGGGCAGGGCTCGCTATATCGGGCGATCTTCCGAATGGAGCATCACTGTCGGGTTTGCGGTCTCGTGTTCGAACGCGAACAGGGCTACTTCACGGGGGCAATCTACATAAACGTCATCGCGACCGAGTCGCTGCTGATTGGGGCGGTGCTGATCTACTTCACGACCTCAGTCAGGTTCGATCAGAAGCTCCTCACAATTCTGTTTGTGCTTGGAGCAATGCTGCCGGTTCTGTTATTCCACCACAGCCGCAGCCTGTGGCTTGCCGTTGACCACATCATCGATCCACAGAAGCCGGCTTGAGAGTACCTTCAAATCAGATGCGCTGGAAGAGTAGAGGTGATCCGCAATGCGAAGTCATAGAAGAGAGCTGTGGTTCAACATTCCCACCCGCCGGGCCTTCATAAACATAACGAACCAGGTCGAAGAGTGCTTGCGCGAGAGCGGCGTGAAAGAGGGGCTTGCGCTGGTCAACGCCATGCACATAACCGCGTCGGTGTTCATCAACGATGACGAGAGCGGTCTGCACAGGGACTACGAAGAGTGGCTCGAACGGCTTGCTCCGCATGAACCGCTCGATCGCTATCGCCACAATCTCACCGGAGAAGATAACGGCGACGCACATCTGAAGAGACAGGTCATGGGACGCGAGGTGGTTGTGGCTGTGACCGAGGGTCGCCTCGACTTCGGGCCGTGGGAACAGATATTTTATGGTGAGTTCGACGGCGGGCGCCGGAAGCGAGTGCTGGTCAAGATCATAGGCGAGTGACGCGGGCGTTTCGCGTTTCTCGTTTGTCGTTACACAGTACGCGACAGAACGAGAAACGACAAACGCGAAACGTATCGTCGCTCATCGTGTCGGCGTTTTCGAGCGATCTCGAGCTGGAGATAGTCGATCGAGCGCCCGGTCTGTCCCACTCACCTTCGACTGATAGTTGAAGTAGGTCCAGACGTTGCGACACCAGATCAGATCGAACGGCCCCCCTGGCGGATAGACATCATCGTTGAGGTTGACTCGATGAAACTCGATGGCCGGCCCAATCTCAGATCCGGCCTTCGTCATCTCATCTTGCGAGCGCGTCCCCTTCGATCTCTCGAAAAGACAGCCAGCGTCCCGACCCCGAGCCGAAAGGTCGGTCGGCAGGATCTGTATCCGCCAGCCTGATGTAGCGGGAAAACGCTCTAACAAGGTCATCGCCAGAGAGTAAGTCTCTTCTCCATCAGCGGACGCCGCGCTCCATATCCGGATGTGGCGCGCTCGAGACCCGGAGGCGGCCTGCGCCTCCCACTCCGGAAAGAGGCGGTGCTCGATGAACTCGAGGTGCCCCGGCCCGTGGAAGAACTGGGTTTGCGTAGTGCTGACAGAATCGAGCATTAAATCGCTTTCAACATACTCATTGAAATACATACGTTGCCTTTGCCTCCACGTCGGCTCGGAATGCCGGACGGCTCAGCTTACCTCGACCTCAAGCTTCATGCGCTCGCTCACGTTACCTGCGACCTTCAGTCGCTCCTGGATGCCGGAGCAGTAGAGGGCCATGGCCGCATGAGTTGCGAGAAGGTCGAACAATTCGTAGTCCAGGGACCCGAGTCCAGGCTTTTGGGGGAGTAGACTGAAGATCGCGACGGCGCCGGTCACCCGGTCGCCGAGTTTGAGCGGAATGCAGGCGATCAGATCATCGTCCTGCTGTAGTTCTTCGTAGCCTCGCCGTTCAGCTATGTACGGCCGGCCTTCGACGGCGACTCGGCCGATCAACCCTGATCCCAGGGGGATGTGGTGGTATTTTTCAGATTCGATCCCAAACGATGCCACAAGTTCGAGAAACGACCCCTGCTGGTCCACCTCGAATACGGCAAGCTCTTCAGAGCCGATCAGGTTAATGATGATCTCCTCAATGACCGACAGCACTTCGCTGCGTTCGAGGGTTCCGTGCAGGCGGTAGCTGACCACGTACAGATTGGCCAGGTTGGAGTTGTTCTGCTCTACTTCGAGGAATCGCTCGGAGAAACTTTGATTCTCAACCTCAATTTCGACCAGCCGCCGCTGCAATTGCGCACGCTCGCGTCGATCGCGCTCGATCTCCTCTTGCAACGCGAGCAGCTGTTCCTGGGCCCGCACCTTGTCGAGCTCCGCCGCGGCCACGCGTGTCCGCAGTTTCTCATTCTCGGCCATGAGGTCGTTTGCGAATCGGTGCGTCTCTTCGCGCACTCGATGTACGTAGGATCCTCGTGCTTCTTTCTCCTTTTCGCGCATGATTCGCCCTCCTTCAGTTGCCGATGAAGCTCTTCACCTTCGAGAGCAGCTCGAGGCCGTTGATCGGCTTGGTGACATAATCACTGCAGCCACTCTCGTAACTCGCTTCGACGCTCTCGAGTTCGGATCGAGTCGAGACCATTATGATCGGAATCCCCCTGGTCTCCGCCTTTTCGCGAAGTTGCCGACACGTCTCGATTCCACCCAGCATGGGCATCACAACGTCGAGCAGGATCAAGTCCGGCTGTTCGGCGACCGCTTTCTCCACCGCCTCTAGTCCATTTCGAGCCGTAACCACTTCGTAAGTTTTGCCCAGAATCATCCGCTCCATCATCACGATGGTCGCCGCGTCATCTACTATGAGAACTTTCTTGCGCACTGTTGTACTCTCCTGATTGGATTAAGAGCCGGGCCAGCGATCTTTCTGCCGCCGATCGGATCTCGGATCGACGGCGAGAGGCAAAATACACCTCTCCGTCCACCACAGCTTCCTGGGGGAACTACTACATGATCCCGGCTCGCAAGTGAAAACTTGCTCAGCCTCCTCTAGTGACATCACTCCGTCGGATATGCGTTCTGCGGCCGCCGTGCTCTGATGGGTGAAAGGCAACTTCCCGATTGTCAGGAAACCGGACCCCGCACGTTAGCCAAAAGAAATGATCCAACCCGACCTGATTGACCGATCCTCGATAAAACCCGCACCAAAACGCGTCCATGTCGGGTTGCTGTCCCCGTCAATATATACTTATCGGCGGATTCGTTTAAGACTTTAGGTTGCGCGCCAAGAATCCCGAACCTTGCGCGCGTCTGGCGATCTATCTGGGAACGGGGATCGACGAGCGCGAATGTGGCTAACCCGGGCAGGGCCCTCCGTCGCCCCTGGCTTCGTTTTCTTTCAAGCCTCGGGACCTACAAAGGGTGACGACGGCCCTCAAGGAACTCCGCGATCTCGGCAGCCGACATCGAGCCGCACAAGTAAACCGGGTTAGTGATCTGATTGTAACGGACAAACAGCCGGTCGCATAAGACGTCAATCTCTTGCTGAAACGCCACATCAGTGGAACGAAACCCATCGGGTGCCAGCTGCTGCGTTATGGGGAGGCGTACAAGCAGATCGTACGTGTTCATCCACCAGCGACAATAAGAGCCTAAGGCCTCAGCCTCCTGGTCACTTTCGCCATAGCGCCGCACATAGTAGGCGAAGTTGTCCAAAACCGCTCGGTCGCAAACGAGTATATCCGCGCGCGGCGACTTCTCTATCTCGAGTTGCACCTGTCGAGCTATGATCCAATGATAAGCCTCACGGCTCGCCTGTTCATTGAGGGGGAAGGGACACTCGCGCGCTATCTCAGTCAGCAGTTCCACTGTTTTGCCGCGCCGCTTGAGCAAGCCCGCAAGCTCGTAGGCAATTGTGGTCTTGTTTACGCCATGCGTTCCAACCAGTGCGACCTTGAGCAAGTGTGTCTCCCTGATTGCTATTAGACCGAAATTGATGAAAGCAATCTACGAATGAGATTCGATCCGCGTTATCTGTGACGCCTCCAAGTGCGAAAGCTTCACATTCTAGCAGTGATCGCCGCTCGATCAAACCTGGCTCTTGATGACCACCAAACGGCTGAGTAGTATGCCCCGCTGAATGAACCCCCGGAGGAGTTCCTCATGACGGAAGGCGTTCCGAGGCCTAAGGTAGAGCCGAGCACCAGGCTTGATGGCGACCGGCGCAGCCACGCATCGCGATAGTTCTATCCGCCGGCTACTTCGGTTTCTTCGCTCACGCCGGATTCATGCTTGCGATCGAAGAGTTGGGTATTGACTATCGAAAAGCGTTCCGGAAGCCACTGTGGCTAACCACATTGACCAACCAACACGCTGGCCGTAGCATCAAAGCCGCCGACACAACGTCACGAGGATGATGCCGCGTTCGGCTGCTTTGCAGGCGCAACGATACGGGAAGAGAGTTATTATGCAAGGGCTGGTAAGACTCGTCGCGACGCCAGTGCTTGTTTGCTTGTTGCTGATCACGACGTCTGCCGGTGGCCATCGTCCGCGCGACGCGCAAGCACCTGTAACGGCGGTCGTGGATTTCGACTGCCTATCGACCAACTTCCCACGACAGCGGCTTGCGCGTTTGATACGTCGAGCGATGGTAGAGGACCAGTTGAAGCCTCCGGCGGTGTGGTGCGACCGCGCATTCCCGTATGACGTGAATGGCGACGGCCGACGCGAGTACTTCATACCTTTGTCTTGTGGGGCCACCGGAAATTGCTCGTGGGGAGTATTCTCCCTTCAACCGAAGAAGTTACTCGGCGTCGTAAGCGGTGAATATATCTATATTCGAAAACCGGTCGGCGGCTGGCCAGCTCTAAGCGTCACCGCGCACGTATCCGTCTCGGAGGGCTACGTGGCAACCTACGGATTCAGGCAAGGGCGCTATGTTAAGGTCGCGGATGGCTACGAGTATAGCGCTATGGAGCACAATGCGCCGAGCTATACGGGAACAATTCACTCACCGTGCCGGCAATAGTCGTTGTGTGCCTGGAGGCGCTGTCTGCGCGAAGGTCGTTAGAACCCGCGCCGGAACAGAGAGAAGTTTCTGAAAATGCCCATACTGATAGCCGAAGATAATGTTGCTCAGCGGCGCTACTTGCGCGAACTACTCGAGCGCGAGTTTCCATCACACACTCCCGTGATAGAAGCCGGCGATGGGGAGACCACGGTGGAGCTGGCGCTTGAGCACAGACCTGAGCTCTGCGTGCTCGACATTCAGATGCCCAGGCTCTCGGGTGTGAAGGCTGCGCGGGCGATATGGCGGGGTTTCCCGGGGGCTCGAATAATCTTCTGGACTCAATTTCCTCACGAGGTCTACATCAACGAGATCCGCAAAATCGTCAAGTCGGTCCACCCGCAGCCGGCTTACGGCTTCATCGACAAGAACAACCCGGAGACTCGCTTCCTCCGCTTCGTCGCCGCGGTGCTAGAGGACGGCGCCGACATGATCGATCCGGCCTTCAAAGACTCGTTCAAGCGCCCGTTGCTCACCGAGTTCGAAGCCGAGGCGTTGTACTATCTCGCCCTCGGGCTTTCCAACTGGGCCATTGCGCGGAAGTGTAGCTTGAGCTTGCGCGGCGTCGAGAGCCGCCTGGCCACGCTCTACGAAAAGCTGTTCGCGTCGTCGCCGGAGGGCACTCCCAACGAAGCTTATGACAAGCTCGCGTATAACATTCGCACCCGGGCATTCTTCGAGGCGCTACGGCGGGGGCTAATAAACAGCGACGAACTCGAAAAGGCTTCCAAAGAACTTGAAGGCTGGATCGACCGCGACCGGAAGAAATGCCTGGATGGCGAGAACGCGCCCATCAAGAAGAGCGAGAGCTGACCAATGCCAAATGGTTCCCTCCGCGACAATCGAAGCGACAATCGATCCGAACGGGCCGCGGTTTCCGCTAATCAGATGAAGGGATACACTGACAGGCATCTGTTTCGGGCCATCGCCGCAGTCACTGCGCTGCTGATTTACGCAGTAGCCGTAGAGGCACAATCCCTCATCCCTTCCACTTCCTCCGCCAACCTCCATCAATGGGGATCGGTCACTCTTTTTCATGGCCTGCCTTCAGATCACGTTCGGGTCATTGCCCAGGACACCGAAGGGTTCCTGTGGCTCGGAACTGACGGCGGACTCTCGAAGTACGACGGTCGCCGCATTCACAAGATCGTCGCCGAAGGCCTTCCCGGAGGTCGAGTGCGAGCGATCAAACTCGATAGCGAAGGCGTGCTGTGGATTGGAACCGACTCGGGCGCGACTCGGCTCGTCGGCGGCGAGTTCAAACCGATTACGGAGACAGAGGGCAAGACTATCACCGCGATCCTTACTTCCGATCCCGGCCGGGCTCTTCTGGCTAGCGAACAGGGATCTATCTTCTCTTACTCCAGACAGGCAGACGGCTCGCTGGGCGTGCGCACAATCAAACCCGAAGACCACGCCCTTCTCCAAATAGATCAGGCCACCCGAAGTCCCCTTCCCCTCACCTGCCTTGCGATGATGGGCAACACGCCGCTCGTGGGCACTCACAGCCGCGGATTGCTGGCAGTCGAAGGCGACGAGGTGAGAGAGATTCTGAGCAGGCCGAGAGCATTCTTTGTCGAAGCTATCGCGACGGATGCCAGGGGCCGGCCGTGGTTCGGCGCGCAGACGACAGATGGGGACAGCGGACTGTATCAAAGCGCTGACCTCATTCGGCCACAGAAGGTCGCGATGAACACGGGAACCGTTACGGCTCTCGCGTTTGACCCGCAGGGCAACTTGTGGGCCGGCACGGAGGGACAGGGCGCATTTATGTACGCGGACGCCCACAAGCTCGAACACTTCACCTTCGAGAACACCGCCGGCGGGCTTCGCTCTAATCACATCTACGCCGTGTTCGTTGACCGTGAAGGAGTGGTGTGGTTCGGCACAGACCGCGGAGCGTGCCGCTACGACCCCCGAAGTCTTCGTATCGAGACCGTATCGGTTCACCCGGAGAGCAACTTCACCCGCGTCCTCTTTCAGTCGAGAGATGGCTGGATCTGGTGCGGGACTAATCGAGGGCTCTTCGTTCGTAGCGCGAAGGCGGGTGAGTGGCATGAAATCGAAGAGCTGCAGGGCAAGACCGTCCATTCGATTGCCGAGGACGCCCCGGAACATCTCCTGGTCGGAACCGCATCCGGTCTTTACACCGGCATCAAGCCTACCACCAAACAGCGCCGCGCTCGCGGGATCTCAGGACCGCTCCCGGGGGACCGGTTGTTTTCAAGACTTGCGCCCGCGGATGAACCAGGTGCAACCGGCGACAGCGTGCGAGCCATATGCGAGTTTCAGGGGTCATTTTACATCGCCAGCTTCGGGCGAGGTTTGGAACGGCTAGAACACGATCGGCACGTGCTGGTCTGGCCGGGGCAGTCGGCCGTCAGCCTTCATTCCGACAATGGCAAGCGGCTTTGGATAGGGACCGCCGGCGACGGGGTCTTCGTCTTCGATGGCAAAGAGGTCCGTCGTGAGGCCGCGCTCGACTCGCTGAGCGGCAAGACTGCATGGTCTATTGGTGGCAGCAGTGACGGCACGTTGTGGCTTGCGACCCCCGACGGCTTGCACGCTTACAGGTCCGGCCAGTTGCTCATGCTTCTCGAGGGCAACGATGTGCGAAGGGTCATTGCAAGAGCGAACGCCGCCTGGTGCGTAACCGCAGGAGGCGGGCTCTACAAGATTCTGATCGACGACAGCGGTGGCCCGCTAATCGCTCGGCTGGGAGCCGAACAGGGTCTGCCCTCGCAAAACGCCTTCGCGATTCTGTCGACAACCGAAGCATCAGGCGATGAAGTGTTGTGGATCGGAACCAATCGCGGAGTCGCTCGCTACATACCTGGCCGCATCGCTCCGCAACTCAGATTTGCTCGCGTGATGAGCAAACGCCTCTTCCAGCCTGAAGAGATTCACGCCGGCCTGAACCTGGACTATCCGCAGAGCGGCCTCCTGCTTGACCTGGAGGCGTTCAGCAGCCGGACCTTCCCCGAACAGTTTCAATACTCGTTTTCGCTGTACGACTCACAAGGCAAACCGCTCGGCTATAAACTCGCTCGTGATTCGCAGTTCCTGATTGAGAATCTG
>JBGPFL010000009.1:0-18314 GCA_041483295.1 Blastocatellia bacterium
ACTCGCCTACTACTACGAGCATCGAGCCGAGTTCGACGCTGAGATGAAGCATCAGGCGGAGCGCGCCAAAGACTGGGCTGAAGCTTCAAAGGATTCGCCTGGACGGGAGCGCCTGCGGAGATTAGGCCGGCTCCGATGAGTGTCGCTTTGTATATGGGTGAGCATGTCCCCTTCGACAATCACCAACGGACTAACATTACGCGCGTGGACGTACGTACAGCGCAAGCGAATGGGTCACAGGAGTCCCAGGACACAGAGAGTCTGGACCGACGTTTTCCGACCGTTGAGCTATCATGTGGCGAGTGATTGAGCTATGATTCACGAAAGCGATTTGGAACCTTTGGGATGTTATGAGCACTCTAACGCCAGAAAAGACGGATTTGGGCTGGGTAATCGAGCTCCCGACCGAGATTGCTCGGGTACTTGGTGCGGCGGAAGGATCATTCGCGGTACTAAGTACAAGAGAGGGCCGTCTCGAGGTCGAGATTCTACCGCCGCCGACTCCGGAACTAGTACAGTCCGTTCGGGAGACCTGCGAAGAATTCAAAGACGCATTCGACGAGATGAAGCGGCTTGGCGACTGAAGAAACAGTATACCTTTCCTATGCTGATGCCGTGCTGATTCACATTCTGCTCATGCGTTTCATGGGAGAAGTGCAGTACGGTGTCTTTGACCGCAGCCTGTTGAATCTGCGCTCGCACGGCCCAAACAAGCCGCAGCGTACGAAGGTGCGGACCTGATTCGCCAGACAGCGACGCTCTGTTACGGACTGATCAAAAACCATCCCTGGATCGGCGGGAACAAGCGCACCGCCACAGCGCTCGCCCGCGAATTCCTGAGGCGCAATGGGCTAAAGCTAACCTCTCCGACCACCGATATAGTCGAGTGTGTTGTCTCCATCGAATCGGATCGGTGGGGTATCGATGAGATCGAGTACTGGTTTCTACAGCACATAAACAGATAGACGCTTTCGCGGTCGCTCTCTGTCCTTCACGTTCCCCGAACGCCACAGCGTATTGTCGAATTACCTTAGCCCCAGCTTTTACTACGCGACGCCCTCAGCGACGGATAACTGTCCAGGGGTCGGAACGGTGACATGCTCGCCGGCATCCGGCGCCGCGTTCCAGAAGGGAACGACGTCCGTTGGGTGTTCGGTCAACGACGGCAGGGGCAATTCGGCAAGCTGTTCGTTCACGCTCACGGTCAACGACACCGAGGCACCTCGTTCAGAGATCCTTCCAAACTCACCTATTAACCGGTTAGAACAACGCGAAACGCAAAACGCAAGACGCGAAACGCGAAACGAAATTTCTGCGCTCAGGTATTTTTCTTCAAGGCTGGGGCTCTATCCAATTAGTGTGTCCTAAATGCTGTTTTCTGCGTTAACGGCCGGCCCTCCGGTCGACGCCCGGTAGTCCGACAGCTAGCGGTACTTGATCGGGGGCTCTCCGCATGAAGCGTACCGGCAGAGAATTCTGCCGGTCGGAGGGGTTACCGTATCACAGCAACGTGCCTGGCTGGCCCTCTCGAGCATTCGCTGGCTGTATCTGCCCGATAAGTGCGTGATCGCTTCCACAGCATCTCGGTCCCACCAATCTCTCCACTTCGCTTCCTCCCTCGTCAGCTTGCACCACGCTTCTCCCTTGTCATATAATCCGGTCCCCGATGGTTCGGAGCTAAGGCCTTGATTCGCCGATGACTAACCAGAGTCCGGCGAAACTCGCGAGCGAAGACTTCAGCAGACCCTTTTGGTGGCTCATAAGGATCGACAATGGCAACTTGCTTGGCTCTACATCACCCTTCGGCGCCTGAGCCTTAACGGTCCTGTTTCGCCAGGGAACGCCAGAGTCTGAGCTCGGGAAGCGCACACCCTCAGGTGAGTTTGCCCTGAAGGCCGGTTCAAATACTTGAAGCTCCGCCCAAGGTTACCCAGCAGCACCGGACGAGTGGGTCCAAGGCACTTGTAGAGGTTTTTATACTGATGGTTCGTGTGGGATTTCTGCTCTTCGGCTTATTCCTCATCCTCACTCCTCTAACTTCGGCGCATCCACGCACCGGGAGGCAGGATTCGCGTTCGCCTGTAGACTGGATGACCGGCTATACCCTCGTTCTCGTCGACGCCGACTCGAATGCGGGGCTCGCCGAGGCGCGCGACTTCATCACCTCACAGGGCGGGACGGTAGCCATCGTCCTTCCTCCTCACTCGATCTTCGGGTGGATCACTCCCGAAGTCGGCGCGAGGATCATAGGAAGACACGGCATACGTTCAATCCATCGCAGCGCGATTGACAGCGTCCCGGCGAAGTTCAGAGACCGCGACACTCAACTAGGCGTTCGGATCTTCAACGACATTGCATCCGGACGACGAGCGCGGCAAGTGTTGAACGAAGTGAAGACCCAATCCGCAGACGACCTTGACCATCGGCCGATGGTAGACTGCGCACTGCCCCGGCCAGCGCTCGATCACGGCGATTTCATCAGGAATCTGCGATCGATGGGGGCTCAGGAGTCGCTCGATAAGCTGGCGGGCATTACGCCTCAGTTCTTCGACAACAGCAACATAATGGACGGCTCGGTTGCGGTGGCGATCTTCCTGCTCGAAAGCAACGGGACTTATGATCCCAACGTATACAATTGGAGCCAGGCAGATCAGGACACGACGATTGCACAGGCAGTCGACGGCTTGAACTGGTGGGTCGATCAAGCGAGAGCGTTCAACCTGGGCCGGCCGCTGCGATTCACACTGGTGCCTTACTACGCCAACAATCCAGTATGCCAGCAGCAATATGAGCCGATCCTGCACCCTGGCTTCGATGCAACCTTCTTTGTCGATCGGGTAATGACAAACCTTGGTGCGACCTCGGGTGAAGTTGCTGTGAAGGTCGCATCCTTCGACCGCCAGATAAGGGACGAGCACCACACCGACTGGGCGTTCTCAATCTTCGTTGGTTACAACCCATATCCGGCGCCTTCAGCCTATACCGACGGACGTGCCTCGTGGGCTTACCTGGGTGGCCCTTATGTGATGACGTTGTGGCGAAGTTTCGGCTGGAACATTGGGCGGGTGATCACCCATGAGACCGGACACATATTTTACGCCTGCGATGAGTACGATCAGCCCGGCTACCAGACCTGCAGTTGCAGTTGCGCTCCGGAGGTGAGGCCACGGGCGATGAATGGAAACTGCCAGGTTTCGAGTTGCAACCCGACCGGATCGACTCAATGCATGATGCGGGTAAACGAGTTCGCGCTCTGTCCCTGGACTGTTGCTCAGATCGGCTGGATCGACGCCATACAACAGGTGAAGCCAATTCCGACGGCGCCCGCGAGCCTTGTAGCGACGGCATCATCCTCCACGCAGGTGAATCTACTCTGGCAGGATACCTCGTCGAGCGAAGATGGATTTCAGATCGAGCGTCGTGGCGGTTCGAGCGCGGACTTCAGTTTCATCGGGACCATCGGCCCTAATTCGACCGGCTATGCCGACAACGCCGTGCTTGCGAACACGGCTTACGTGTATCGTGTTCGCGCGTTCAACGCCACCGGGACCTCACCTTATTCATCCGACGCCGCGGTAATCACGCCCTCGGTCACGCCTCTGCTCTCAGTCGCACTGTCCAGTATTCCGGATGCGACGGTGAGCGTTCCCTACAGCCGGTCGATGATTGCTTCCGGAGGCACCGAGCCCTACTCATGGGTCATCGACAGCGGGGTGCTCCCACCGGGGACCTCGATGTCGCAAACGGGTGACATTTCGGGCACGCCCTCCGTCGCAGGAACGAGCACTTTCGTCGTGCGGGTGACCGATGCAAGCGCCAACACCGCGACCAGGGCTTTTTCGTTGGTAGTGAGGCCGTCAGCGGCGCTCAGCATAACCACACAGGATCTGCCGAAGGGATCGGTCGCCACAACTTATAGTCAGAGTTTAGGGGCATCAGGAGGACAGACGCCTTACACGTGGGCGATCCAGTCGGGCGGCTTACCCGAGGGATTGACCTTGAACCAGGCGGGTGTGATTGCCGGAACACCAGAGCGAGCCGGCACTGCAAGTTTTGTATTGCGGCTCACCGATGCGGCCAGCGCAAGCATGACGGCGCAACTCTCGATAGTCATCAATCCGTTGACCACTCAACTGACGATCGACACGGCGTCGCTTCCGGACGGCGTCATAGGGCAGGATTATTCGCAGACACTAAAGGCAGTCGGGGGGACCTCGCCCTATCGATGGACCTTGCGGCAGGGGAGCTTGCCTGCCGGCCTCGAGCTCACTGAAGCAGGAGTCATACACGGAAACCCGACGGCCCCAGGAGAGGTTGAGTTCGAAGTCCAAGCCTTGGATCAGAGCGGGCAGTCAGCAAGCAAACAACTCTCAATCGATGTTGACCCGGCACCCCAGTTGACCGTACTCAACCCATCTCCGCTGACTCCGGGGGCAATCGGTGTCCCATACCGGGTCGAACTGAAAGCTACGTCCGGGACTCCGCCATACACCTGGAGCAGAAAAGGAAAGAAGAAGAAGATAGGCACATTGCCGGATGGCATCCTGCTTTCGCCGGAAGGAGTTCTGTCAGGAGTCCCGACTGAGCAGGGTATGTTCAATTTCACGGTGAGAGTGAACGATCTGGATGGCAGGCTTGCATCAAAGCCTTTCACTATGGAAGTCGGACCGCCGCCGCCGCCGCTCGAAATTCGAACTCAGATTCTGCCGGCGGCTTTGCAAGGCATTCTATACAACGCGAGACTCGAGGCCAGCGGAGGTGTTACACCATACGGCTGGTCAATCGAGGTTGGCGTGTTGCCGAGCGGACTCACGATGACGGACGGCCTGATCTCAGGGCGCCCCATCGGGCAAGGGACATTCCCATTCACGGTTCGAGTCAGGGATTCGGTGGGCACTTCCAGCGCGAAGACGCTGTTTATCATCGTCAATCCGCCGCCCGCGCCTCTCGTGATTCAAACTGTGCAGTTGCCGGAAACATCCGCCGAACGGCCTTACACTCAGGTGCTGACGGCCTCCGGTGGCGTTACGCCATATACCTGGAGCCTCGCCAGCGGGAGCATCGGACAGGGACTGAACCTGTCGGCGAGCGGTTTGATTTCAGGGACTCCTCGCGATCCCGCGACACTTGTGTTTGTCGTTCAGGTGACTGACGCGGCTCAGCAGAGCGCCATCCGCACGCTTGCAATCGTAGTCAAGCCGGCTGACAGGCTCGCTCCGTTCGGCAACCTCGAGACTCCAGACTTCCGCGCCACACTGACGGGCACTGTCACCGGCACCGGCTGGGCATTGGACAATCTGCGCGTTGCCACCGTCGAGGTGCTGGTAGACGCGGCCAAGGTTGGGGACGCGATCTATGGATTGGCGAGGCCGGACATCGCCGTGGTATGGGGCCAGTTCCCGAATGGCTCTAACTCAGGCTTCAGCTTCGCGCTCGATACGACGAAGTTCAGCAACGGGGACCACATTCTGTCAGTGCGCGTGACCGACGGTGCGGCCAACGTGACGATTCTGGGTGCGCGCCTGGTCCAGGTGCAGAACCGCCTACTGGCAATAATCACGACCGACATCCAACGAGGGAGGAAGGGCGAGCCTTACAGCTTCCAGTTGATGGCAGCCAACGGCAAGCCGCCCTACACATGGTCGCTTTTGTCCGGGAGCCTGCCCCTGGGACTTTCACTCAGTGCGGCCGGTGTGATCTCGGGCACTCCTCTCGTCTTCGGCACCTTCCCATTCAGCATCAGGGTTATCGACTCAATCGGCGCTCCTGCCATTGCCAGCGTCACAATGAACGTCTTACCCGACGTGGAGCCGCTCAGGGTGGTAAGCACGGGCGACCAGACGCCGGGACTAACCGGAAAAGACTACGCGCATCAGCTGCTGTACGCGGGCGGGCGCTCGCCGGTCCTGTGGAGTGTGGCGAGCGGATCGCTGCCGCCGGGCCTGACCTTCAACACGGTGTCGGGCGTGATCTCGGGTAGACCCAGGCAGGAGGGAACCTTCACTTTCAGCGTACGGGTGGTCGACGCAGAGCAGACGCAGGTGTTTTCAGATTCGCTCAGGATAGTCATAACCGTGGGGCCGCTGGGAGTGGTCGACTTCGGCAACTTGCCTTCGGCCCGGACCGGCGTCGACTATACCTTCGCACTTCTGGGAACCGGCGGGACCGCTCCCTATGTCTGGGCAACATTTGGAACGCTGCCCGCGGGTTTGACCTTGAATCCGAGTACAGGTGTGATCTCGGGCAGGCCCACCCTGGTCGGCTCAAACGCGTTCTCGATTCGAATAACCGATTCGACCTCGGCAACTGCGGTCTCGGATACCATGAGGATAGTGGTTGATGTTGGCCCGCTGAGTATTACCAGCATCGGCGCGCTGGCGGCCGGCAAGGTAAATGTCGACTACACCGAGCAGCTTCAGCTCAACGGCGGCAAGCAGCCGTATACCTGGAGCCTGAGCCCGGGCAGTGTGCTCCCTCCGGGACTGACGCTGAATGCGAGCACGGGAGCGATCTCCGGCAAGCCGACAGCGGCAGGGACGTTTAACTTCACGGTGCAGGTGATCGATGCGCAGCCGGCGTCGGCCACGTCAGGGACATTGACAATAGTGGTGTCGCCATAGCGAGCAATCCCGCCAGATAAGACAGGGACCGTCTTGTCCCGGCTGCTGGTGCTCTTCACAACCGTCCAGCTGGAATTTAGCCACTGGTTCCTTCAGTGTGCCCCAATCCGTTTCAACTCCGCGACCAACCCGAGCGCTGCTTTTCGAACAGGACGCATCAACGGATGGCTTGCGAGCTTGATCAGCCTTACAACAAGCTCGACAGTGCGATCTACGAGAAGATGAGTCCGAGCCCGGTCGCGCGAGGAATCATGAATCCAGAACAGGATGAGACCCATGTGATACAGCCAGAGCAGGTAGGGCAACTCAGCCTTTAGGTCTTTCGGCACCCTGACATTCGATCCCTCGACCACTGCTGCGAAAAGCGCAATGCTCTCCCGGCGAACGGGGTCTGACTCGCGGCTGAAGGGATTGAGCGGGCTCGTGGGGTCGGCAGCGGTCTTGAAAAGCGCGCCGGCGAACTCATGGAATGGTTCTATCGTGGCGATCTTGGCCCGCACGACCTCGAGTAGCCGAGTCTTGAGATCGCGTTCGTGTTCGAGCGCAGACACAGCTGCCGCTCGATGCTCGTCGAGGGTTCGATCGTAGAAGGCCAGTATCAACTGCGCCTTTGAATGGAAGTAGTAATAGGCGTTGCCCAGCGCAAGTCCGCTGCGGTCGGCAATGGCCCGCATCGTGGTCTGCTCGTAGCCGCGCTCACGGAACAGCTCCAGGGCCTTCTCGATGATCAAGGCCCTGGTCTGTTCCCCTTTCGTTGTCCTCGCTGAATCTGGTCTCATCGAGCCTTCGAATCTCGCAAGAGCATTTTGCCCAGGCCCTCCAGCTTATACCGATTCTGCGAAATCATCGAGATGACTCGCTTGGCGGTTGGCAGAAGTTCAGGCGTGCTCAGTCGGAGCGACCACGCGCGATAGTGTCTCAGCGCCCACAGGCACATGATCCAGGCCTTAGGACCAAAATATACCGCTCCCTCATCGGTGATCACCGTCAGGTCTGTAAGGGTCAAGCTGTGATTGAGGTCCGGGTAGCGGCAGCGGGCTTCTTCAGAGTTCACCGGCACGAACACGATCTCAACGTATGCCGGCTGTAAGACCATCCACGCCTGTACTCGCCTGCAGAGCCCGCAGTTCGGGTCGTAGAGGACAGTCAGTTGGCGCATGGCTACCTCCCGTGAACTGTCGTGAATCCGTCGGCCTTTACTGGAGGATCAAAGAGGCGAATGCTGGAACGGCGACGCATGCGGCTGAATACGAGCAGGTTGAAGAAGTGCATGCCGCCCAGCGTCAGCAGGACCAGCCCCACTTTCCAGGAGAGGGCTTCGATGCCTTCGCGAGCAGTACGGACGTCGTAGCCGAGTTTCAGCGCCAGGCTAATGTATCCGAAGTTGATCAGATAGAACCCTACCACCAGCAGGTGGTTGACTGAATCGGCCAGCGACTCGTTTCCGTGGAAGACATCTACCAGGAAGACGCGGCCGTTCTTAAACAGGGTCTGAGCGACCCAGATAGTCAGCGCGATGCTGATCGAAAGGTAGATCACATAGGTGGTGACTAGAATGTCCATAAATCTCCTCCTTTGCAACTTTTGAACGTGTTCAATTTGAAGAATAGCGGCAGGGCAGGTCGGAGTCAATAGTTGTTTTTGAACGGGTTCAAAATTCGACTGAGGCCTTGGGTCTGAATGTGCAGCCTGACTGTTCCCGCGGTCTCCCCACGTGCAGGTGGCTCTGCCTTTTGGAGGACAATTCGTTATTGGCTTTGAGTCGTCGGTCCGCCCCGGCTTACTCTTCGCGCGGTCTTCGGACCAGGAGCCCGAAACGAGATCCTGAAAGCGGCGCCCTGTTGGTCGCGGACTGATAGCGGCGGCCATCAAATAGTTTGTAGGAGTTCGCTGCCGACAACCTTGGTGAGCGCCGTGTGGAAGGAAGTGTAGGAGAAACGCGCACCCGACTGGGCAGCGCCTCAAAGTCTATGACGCAGTATTTGGCCTTTAGGGCCTGTCGCTTTCTCCTGATCTCGGCGCGAGGCCTTACCTGACGGGGAACGCCTCACTTGTTCTCAACGGTGGCCGGGTCCGGAAGACGTCTTGATCGCCACCACGCGAATTCTCTTGTAGTCCGCGAACCACTGGCCGTCGCGATGCAAGCTGGATCGCATCTCATTCTCAGCCCTTTCAATCACCTCGCCGCGCCTCTCGGGCGGAAGGCCGTCCAGGGTGTTATTCGCGAACATCTCGAGCCAGTTCTTCATTCCATTCTCGCCGCCCTCTAACGGAGTCGGGCGCTCGAAGTAGAGGGCATAGGTCACGGTGAAGCCGTGCGACTCAAGCAAGGTCGCGTACTCCCCGATTGAGGGAAAGTAGCGGAACTTTACTTCCTGAGTCACCGCGCAGCCCGCCGCTTCCGCCGCACGATAGAGCGCCCCCTTGATCTCCTGCGTGTTACCCTTTCCGCCAAACTCCGCGACGAAGCGTCCCCCCGGCTTCAGCGCCCGCCCGATGCAGTCCGTCACCCGATCCTGCTCATCGATCCAGTGAAGCGCTGCGTTGGAGAACACAGCATCGAACGGGTCATCGAAATGAAAGCTGGTTCCGCCGGCGATCTCGAAGCGCAGCCCAGGATAGTGGATTTTGGCCTGCTCGATCATATCGGTAGAAATGTCTATGCCGACCACCGTTGCTCCCGAAGCCGCGATCTTGTTTGTGAGATGGCCGGTGCCGCATCCGAGGTCGAGAATTCGCTCGCCGTCTTTGGGCGCCAGAAGCTCGATCACCGCCTCGCCGTATTTCCAGACGAAGGAATGCTTGTCGTCATACAGCGACGCATCCCATTGCTTGTCTGCTTCTGTTCGTTGCCTTTCCATTGGGGACTCACTCCACTTCAGCCGCGATCGGTTCTTCGATCGTCGCCGACATAGACGATCGAGGAGCAACCCAAGTTGCAGGAGAAATAGACGGTCTGGCAGTAGCAGTCGACGTTAGTGTAGCGAAACGACAAACGCGAAACGCGAAACGCCCTAATGTCGAGGCGGTTCGATCCTCTATCTAGAGCCCTCCTGCCACCTCAAGCACCTGTCCTGAGACATAGTCCGACAACGGCGAGGCAAAGAAGAAGACTGCGCCGGCAGCTTCCAACGCGGTACCCGGTCGCCCCATTGGGATCAGCGTCGTCGTACGGTCCAATCGCTCGCTCGGGATGCCTATAGCAATCTCTTCTTCCCCTCGAACAATCGTCTCGCCTTTCTCTTTGGCTTGAGTCAAACGCGTATCAATACGCCCGAAGGCCACCGCATTGACTTGAATGTTGAACTGACCCCATTCCTTCGCGAGCGTCCTGGTCAGCCCGATCACCCCCGCTTTACCGGACGCGTAGTTGGCCTGACCCGCGTTTCCGCGCGTGCCGGACGTCGAGCTTATGTTCACTATCTTTCGAGCGCGAGCTTGTCCCTCGGCAGCTTTCTCTTGTTTCGCCGTTTCGCGCATGTATGTCGACGCCGCGCGGATGATTCGAAACGGCGCTGTCAGGTGCACGGCGAGGATCGCTTCCCACTGTTCGTCGGTCATCTTGTGAATCACCGCGTCCCAGGTGTAGCCGGCGTTATTGACGATGATGTCCAGGCCGCCGAACTCCTTGATTGCAGCGCC
The DNA here is from genome assembly GCA_041483295.1 of Blastocatellia bacterium. GTDB lineage: Bacteria > Acidobacteriota > Blastocatellia > UBA7656 > UBA7656 > DASYSA01. The sequence goes on from JBGPFL010000009.1 coordinate 10,263, forward strand.
GACGATCTCGTCCGCGAAAGACTTATAGGTCACGTCGCCGGGCACGCTGATGGCGGAACCGCCTGCCGCACGAATGGCCGCCACAGCCTCTTCTGCGGGTTGCGGATCGATGTCGGAGACGACGACCCGCGCTCCGTGATGGGCAAACAACTCGGCCGCCGCCCTTCCGATGCCTCGGCCGGAGCCGGTGATGATAGCTGTCTTTCCTTCGAGCAGTCTGTCCATTCATCTCCTCCTGTCTTTTCGCTGTCACTAGCGGACTGTAACAACGAATTCGATTGCGGTTTCTCATTAACACCCAACTTCAGTTGGGTGTTGTGGCTCCAGCGTGGATCGAAACCGTTTCAACGGTTTTCTCCCCCTCGGGATGCAGCGAAACTGTTGAAACAGTTCGGAGGTCCCCGCTCCCCAGAGTCACCCCTCTGAAGAGGGGTGTTAATGAGAGGACGCCGCATCAAAGCAAGTCGAAGAAAACTCTGACGACTTCCGATGCACTACCGATTTCAATGTTACAAGCAACGTGTCACTGCTCACTCGTCACTGCTTTTTGAATATCGCTTTCGGAATCATCGCATGAACGCCCTTGTTCCCGTCCACAAGTTCGGTTATCCGCAGATCGACGGCGGCGCTCGTCAGCATGTATGCGTCATCGCGACTGAGATGCTTCTCAGATACCAGGAAATCGATCGTCTCGCGAATAGCCATGCGGGTTGCCTCGCTCAGGTCTTCGTGAATTCCCATCGTGATGAAGTGCGTCGGCGTCTCGGCCCTCGGCCACTTCAAGTGCATATCTTTCCGCACCACGAACTGGAGAGTTCCGGAAAGCGAGGTCTCGAGCGCCGTTATATCGACCTCTCCGTCGCCCTGTGCCGCGTGACCGTCCCCAACTTCAAACAGCGCGCCCCGGACGTGAATGGGAATGAATAGAGTCGTGCCCTCCACCAGCTCCTTATTGTCCAGGTTGCCGGCATGCATCCATGGCGGACCACTCGATATGCGGCCCGAAGCTTCCGGAGGCGCCACTCCCATGCTGCCGAAGAACGGACGCAGCGGGATCTCGACGCCCTCCGAAAATCTCCCGACCATCTTCTTCTGGTCGAGCGGGATAATCTTCATCCGAGAGTAAGGAAAGTCGTCAGGCAAAAAACCCGAGCCTGGGCGAAAGCCGTTATAGGCATACGGAATGGCAAGCTTAACCGACTTGATCCGCACTTCGAGCACGTCTCCCGGCTCGGCGCCCTCGACGTAGATTGGCCCGGCGAGTATGTGCCCGCCAGGTCCCTTGTTGGTCACTTCCTTGTAGATGTCGCGAAGCGCCTGCTCGACTTGCTCGGGCGGAACGCCGGCGCCCTCGAGCCGCGTCGGACTCGACGTGATGAGCGTTTCCACCTCTACAGTGTCGCCCGACTTGATGCGAAGGATGGGAGGAGCGCTCGCGTCGTAGTAGCCCCAGGCGACCGTTTTGGGTGTGGACTGGAGCTTATGGGTCACGCCGTCACGCTGTTGAGCCAACGCACTGAGAGTCATTGCAATGATCCCGATGCCGGCAAGGGCCGTCGAGAGAAGATCTGCAAATGGACGAACGAGGCGCGTCCCGCACACTTCAGGTCTGACTTGAATGCTCATCACTCCTCCTTTTCGGGCTGATTAATTCTCGCAGCGCGTCTCCAACTCGCGCAGCTCGCGATGAAGGATCTTGCCCACTGCAGTTTTTGGAAGCCCCGGCAGGATACGAATCTCACTTGGCACTTTGAACTTCGCAAGCCCGAGCCTGCAATGAGCGAGCAGCTCCTCTTCGCTTGCCTCCATTCCTGACCGAAGCGCGACGAAGGCCTTCACTCGCTCGCCGCGATATTCATCAATCACGCCGATCACTCCTGCTTCCATAACAGCGGGGTGCGAATACAATACCTCTTCGACTTCGCTTGGATAGACGTTGAAGCCCGACACGATGATCATGTCTTTCTTGCGCTGGACGATGTAGAAGTAGCCGTCCTCGTCCATGCGCGCAATGTCTCCGGTGTAGAACCACGGGCCGCCTCCATTCGGGTCGGGCCTCAGCGCGCGGGCAGTCTCTTCGGGCTGGTTCCAGTAGCCCAACATCACCTGCGGCCCGCGGATGCACAACTCGCCCCTCTCGCCTGCCGGCACCTCGGTCTCGCCCGTTTCCAGATCGACGATCTTGCACTCGGTATCCGGGAACGGGAGGCCACAGCTTTCCGGCTTGCGCAGTCCGAGTTGTGAAGTCGAGTGCGTGGTCGGAGACGTTTCGCTGAGGCCGTAACCCTGTCGGAGAACGCATCCGGTAAGGGCCTCGAACTTCTCTATCACCTCGAGGGGAAGGGGAGCCGACCCGCTGTTGAAGTACTTGATCGAAGAGAAATCGATCTCCGCCGCCCGCGGATGATTCAGCATTGAAACGTAGAGTGTCGGCACTGCCGGAAAGAAGGTCGGCCTGTAACGCTCGATAGCGTCGATCAAAAGATTGACGTCGAACTTTGGGATCAGAATCATCGTCGAGCCTTGAATCGCGCCAACCGCCATACCGACCGTCATTCCGTAGACATGAAACAGGGGAATTACCATCAGCAGCCGTTCCCCTTCGGGAGTGCTGAAGTAGCTGCGCCAGAGAATGCTTTGAATGGTGTTGGCAAACAGATTGAAGTGAGTGAGCATCGCGCCTTTTGGAGTCCCGGTAGTCCCCCCGGTATATTGCAGCGCAGCGAGGTCGCGTTCAGGATCGATGTCGACTCGAAAGTGCCGGGGTGCGCTCGCTTCGATTAAGGACGAGAACCGATGAACGGTTGCTCCAGTCCCCTCAACGGGCAGCGCGGAACCCGCTCCGGCTGCCTGTTTCAAGGCGGCCAGCTTCGGAGAGTCGGCGCCGCGCTCGGAGACGTAATGCTCCGCCACCGGTTCAGGCATGTAGTGTTCGAGCGCGGTGATTATCACGCGTTCGATGTTGGTTCCGCTCAATGCATCGAGGACACCTGCGGCCATCTGATCCATCGCAATCAATACGCGTATGCCCGAGTCTACCGCAAGGCGTCGAAACTCGCGCGGAGTATAGGTTGGATTGATGCTGACGACGGTCGCTCCGGCTCGCAGCACTGCAAAGAACGCAATAGGGAACTGAGGGCAATTCGGAAGCATGATGCCGACGCGGTCGCCCCTGGTTATCCCAAACTCGACGAGCGCGTTTGCAAGTCTCAGCGCGCGGGCCTGTAGGCTGCGAAAACTGATCTCGGCGCCAAAGAATATGGTCGCCGCGCGATCGGGGTAGTTGGCGGCCCCGATTTCCAGCGCTCTGAAGAGCGGCTGCCTGGAATACGTAGCAGTAGCCGGCACCCAGAAGTCGTAGTGCTTCAGCCAGGGCTTTCCGGCGTATGGCGATTCCGCTTGAATCGATTCACTCGTCGTTGCCATTTCAATGCCTGAACCAGTTGAGTCGATCAATAATTGAGTTAACCGCTGACCTTGCAGGATGTGGAAAACTGACCTTCTCGCCACCAGTACGAAATGTCACGAAGCGGCACGAAAAGTGAGGCGCCCTTGGTCTTTGTGGCATAACCGCTTTTCGCAGCCTGCTAGATGCATCACCCGAGGCACCGGCGAGTCTACCATAACAGCGAGTTCAAGCCGAAGCGGTCGCAACGCCAAGCCTCTGAGTCCTGAATAAGGAATGCCTCTAGGTTTGTAAAACAAGTCTGTAAGAAATACTATTGCCAAACACTTTGAGTTAGCTTAGACTGCGACCGTTCTTGGCCGAGAGATTGGTCATAGATTCCCTAACCTCTACTCAGGTGGGTCGTCCGCTCTGCCCCCAGATCAATAAAAGAGAACCTGGAGACCACTACGAATGCCCACAAAGAGAATCCTCAGTGTCGTCATAGCTGCGTCGATATGCGCACTTCAGCTTCACACTTTCGCCCAGTCAACTTCGCAGAAGGTAACCGAGCAGAGCACTTCAGGAAAGGCCCAGTCACAGACTGAAGGAAAGAGAGCCGGCAACCAGGCCGAAGAGTCTGCCACTCGGATCCGCCGCGCGATTCCAACGCTGCCCGCTCTCATTCGAGGCAGCGACTATTTGCTGAATACGGAAGGCCAGCGCGCGACGCAAAACCAGCTAGTCACAAGCACAAATGTGAAGGACCCGGCCAGCGATGCATTTCCCCTCCCGGGAGGCTTGCCGGTCGAGGCCGCCGAGCCGGTTCAAGTGCCGGCCGATCAGTTCACAGTCACGCTCCCCAAGTTTTACGCAACAGTCCCTGTGCCTGATTCGATCAGCACCGGCGACTGGCACTTCAAGGCCGGCAGTCCCGAGCTTTCACTCAGGCACGGGCCAGATGGAATGAGGGGGTTTCGTTCAGCAACGCCCGGCATTTCAGCAACTGGTCCACTGGCCGGCAGCCGGCTCCTTTTGTTTCAGGGATTCGAGTACAGGCTGTCGAAGACCTCGGTCCAGAATCTGTTCGACGAGCGGCAAGATACCAGGTACCAAAGCTACGATTGGAATACTCATTTGGATATAAAGCCTTCGCGTCGTCACAGCTTTACCGCGCGGCTGGCGCTATTCTCGCAAGACGTGGATTTCGCGGGCCTGGGCGGCTCGATCGCAGTTGAGGCCACGCCGAACTACCTGATGGGCGGGGGCCAGTTCTTCTTCTCCGATTCTTACACGTCGTCCGGCGGCGCAATTGTGTCGAGCTCGTTAAGCGACAGGAGGCTCCGCCTGCATGTATTGCCCCAAGGTGACAAGCCGATGGTATTCATCGAGCAGGGCGAGCTGCGGGGCAACTACTTCGATACGATGCACCGCTCGAGCAGTCGCGAGGACTGGCGAGAGGCGGTCCGGCTGCCGGAGCTGAATGAGCTTGGCCGCCATCAGTTCAGCTTTGGTGCGGGCTTCGCACGGTCGTCATTCAACTCGTCGCACTTCAGCCGCACGATAATTCTGAGGGGCCACGACGACGACGAGCTTACGTCGATAACGAATTTCGCCGGCTCTCCATTTGAATCGCTGGCGGTAAACGAAACGACCCTGTGGGCCGAAGACAAGTGGGCGCCGTCATCGCGAGCTTCGTTGACACTGGGTTTGAGGCATGACTGGACTACGCTGTCTCGCACAAACGAGTGGTCCCCACGCTTGGGCTTCGTGGCGCTGCCGCTCAATCACACCGTGATACGGGGCGGCGTCGGAGTCTTCTACGACATAATGCCGCTGACCGCCGGCACATTCACGAGCGGAAGGCAACGTGTTGTTCAGTTTTTCCAAGAGAGCGTTCCGACAAGTGAGCCTCGAACTCTGAACAACGTCACGACTCGTGAGCGCCTGAAGACCTCCAGGGTCCTGGGTTGGAACTTCGAGATCGACCAGGAGGTGTCGGGCAGCTTGTTCCTGCGGGCGAAGGCGGAAGAGCGGAGCGCCAGGAACGTGCTGGTGATTCGCCCCAATCTGACTGCCCCTCGGACGACTGCGATGGTGCTCTCAGACGACGGGAAGTCGCGATATCGCGAGCTGGAAACGACCGCAGCCTACAGACTCGGCCGTTCATCGACTGTGAACTTCTCATACATCCGCTCCACGGCGGATGGCGACCAGAACGCGTTCTCGACGGTGCTCGGGACTTTCGAGAAGTCATTCATCGGAACAAACCGGCATGCCCGCTCGCGGTCTGATTCACCGAACCGCTTCCTTGCGTGGGGCGAGGTGCGAGGTCCCTGGGGGTTGATGCTGTCGCCGGGCCTCGACGTACACAGCGGCTTCCCGTTTTCTTTCACCGACGCGAGCAACCACGTTGCACCTGAGGCCGACTTCGGTCGCTACCCTCGGTCGGCATCGCTGGATTTTGGGCTGCATCGCGACTTCGAGCTGAGCGAGTTGGGCCGCAATGGCAAGGTCAGGTTGGGAGTACGTGTATTCAATCTCACGAACCACTTCAACCCGCGTGGGGTTGATGTGACCGAGGACGAGACGGAGAAGAGCCCGGTGCTCAGAGGGTTCTTCGATAGCCCGGGCAGAACCTACCGGGCGAGCCTGGTGGTCAATTTCTGAGGAAGTTTGTGGTTTAGGGTTTGTGGTTTAGGGTTGTGGTTTGTTGTTTCTCGTTTCCGAGAAGCAAGCGACGACAAACCACAAACCATAAACCGCAAACCAGAAACCACTCACTTGCATCGCCATCCTCGTTTGCGTATCCTGAATAACGACCGGGAAGACGTAACAACGAAGGCTCCCGCACATCTCGGTCGAATGTCGTTCGACGGAGATACCCTCGCGGACGCGCCTACCCACGAAGCCGGCCTCGGAAGGGGATTCGTGCATATCGGGCCGATCGCAGGCACGATAGCATTACTGCTTTGAGTGGAAGAAGAGATGCTGAAGCAACGAAAAGAACGCCCGAGTGATAGTGGCCCGAATCCGCAGATGACCCCACGCCAGATGCTGCTCAGGATCATCGAGATAGTCTCAGGCGAAGGGATCAGCGAAGACAAGCTGGAAAAAATCTTGAGGGCAGCGGAAGAGATCGCCGCTGAAGGCCGGGACAAGGGATAGAGGAAATGCGAAATGCGAATTTCGAAATGCGAAATGAATTTCGCATTTCTTAATCGGTTTCCTTGGTGCCGGCCGCTCGTGTTTTCTCCGCCGACTCAACCTCTCTTCCATCGCCCAGCAACGCCTCAAGCGCCACCCGCAGCGTCTGAAACTGAAACTTGTATCCGGACTGCTGCGCCACCTTCGGAATCACTCGCTGGCTTGCCAGGAGGATGTCGGCCATCTCGCCCAACGCAAGTCGTAACGCGAACTCCGGCGCTCGCAGGAACGCCGGCCGATGTAAAACCCGCGCAAGCTCGCGCGTGAACTCCGCATTGTTAACCGGCTCAGGCGCAGTCGCATTGATCGGACCCGAAAGCGAAGGCGAGAAAAGCGCGTGGCGCAGAATGCCTACCATATCGGCGATGTGAATCCAGGAAAACCACTGGCTGCCGCTGCCCAGCGGCCCGGCCACTCCGAGCTTGAACGCCGGAAGCATCTTCTTGAGCGCTCCTCCATCAGCGCTGAGCACGACGCCGGTTCGGACGCGGACCACCCTCATTGGCAGACCGATTGCGCGCTCTGCCTCTGTCTCCCACTCCAAACACACGTCGGTGAGAAAGCCCCTGCCGGCTGAGGAGTACTCGTCGACCGCTTCGTCCCCTCGGTTGCCGTAGAATCCGATGGCCGAGCCGCTGATCAGACTACGCGGTTTCGGCGCGGCCTGGCGAAGGCCTTCGATCAGATGCCGGGTGCTGATCACTCGCGAATCTCTTATGCGTCGCTTCTGTTCTCTCGTCCAGCGGCGAGCGGCGATAGGCTCTCCCGCGAGATGAATCACCGACTCGGCATCCTGAAGGGCTTCTAAGGGAGGAGGCTCGACAAGCGGGTCCCATTTGTAAACCGAGGCGGCTGCCAGTCCCCGAGCCTCTTCAGGTTTACGGGAAAGCGCCACTACACTATGTCCGTCATTTGCCAGCGATCGACACAGGCTGCGGCCAATCAGCCCGGTAGCTCCGGTGACCACTATCTTCATGGGATCTCCTTCGTGACTCCAGTATGGAACAATCCATTGTAGCTTAACCACCGGATCCAGGCTCCGCCAGTCCGCGCGATCTCGGCTTTGAGCCGCGGGACAAGATCTTCCGTCACGCACGAATGTGTACCAGGACCTAGTAGTTCAATCACTGTGAATCTAAGACACGTGCTCGCCGAATCCCACCCACGGCAGTGGGTTGATCGTTCATACTTGGCCTACAGGGAGGATGCACCCATCCTTCCGTTCATCTCTCGCGCTTGCCTCGGGGGAGCGAGGCGAGCGCGAGAGATGAACGAACAGGGTCAAGACAGTCCGCGTGAGTAGGCAGGATCTGAACAATCCGCCAACTGCCGTGGGTGGGATTCAGAACGCCAGTTTGGTCCATTACAATCACTGTGACTGAGTACTACTCAGATCTTTACTGTTGTCGCTTCGGTGGTTCCGGCATACCATAGAGTCGCTTCTCTGATGACTGCCCTCG
>JBGPFL010000010.1:0-18297 GCA_041483295.1 Blastocatellia bacterium
CGACCCACGCCGGTCCCCACACCGTACCTGGCACCCACAGCCAACCGTGGCGGGCATGATGCGTCCATCGCCCATAGTGAAATGGAGCCCAGCCCCACCTCCACGCCGACACCCAGGTCCAGCCGTATTCTGTGTATACCCAGTGACCGTGGGTGTATGGCCGCCAGCCAATCGGCGTGCCATAAGGGGTCCATACCCAACCGAAGCCATCGACTTGAAACCAATGTCCAAAAGGCGATAGCTCGTCGTAGAAGATGCTCACGTCGGCTACGCCTGTTCGATGCGGCCTGACCGCCACCCTGCGGGTATCGCAGCCGGCGCTGCTGAGTGCGAGGGTCACAAGGATAACCAACGTAATGAGTCTGTACTTCATACCTACCTCCAGCTTCTCGTGGCGCGTAACGAAGAGGAGTGCCTCCTTTTCTCTGGAAGCGAACACCTAAGCGGGAAGGCCTTACTTCGACTGGTGGAAGGTAAGAGCTTGGCTGGGTTAAAAGGTCGGTAGGACGAAGTTCTCGCCGACTTCCTTGGTCTTTTCCGTACCTTTCTGGCCGTTCCTTCCCACAACTACCATAAGGAGTTCCGCTGAGTGGGACTAGGACGGGCATCACACTTGAGAGTGACAGGGATCGCGTACCTTACGGACACGGTCGCCCATATCGCGGTGGCTTTCTTACTCCAGCAGCATAAGTAACAGCATCAGTCCAACCCCTGAACCAATCGCGATTAGCTGCACAAGGGACCTCGATGGCTTCAACTCCTTCTGAAGCTCAGGCACCAGCTCGGAGCCGGCAATATAGATGAAGCCGCCAGCAGTGAGAGGCAGCATCGCGGCCGAGAACCCGTCGATCCCAGCGCTGACCGCCAACGAGATAACCGCCCCTACAATGGCCAGCGAAGCCGACAAAAAGTTGAACAGCAGCGCCGCTCGTTTGCTGAACCCCGCGTGGAGCAGAATGCCGAAGTCGCCGATCTCCTGTGGAATCTCGTGCAGAATCACCGCCACCGTGGTTGCAAGCCCAACTGGCAGGCTGGTGGCATATGAGGCCCCAATCAACATGCCATCGATCAGGGTTGTGCGCGCGATCGGCTATCAGGTTTATGTAGCCAACCGGGCTCGATGCGGCTGGCGGCCCCAACCGTATGCGCGTGATACCATCGTAGGAACTTCTCAAGCACGAAGAAGGCGAGTATGCCTGCGATCACCAGGATCGAACTGCGAGAGGCGCGGTTGGTCTGGGCGAAAGCTTCCGGCACCAGGTGTATAAATGAGTCACCGAACAACGCCCCTGTTGCAAGGCTGACCAATACGAAGATCGATGCCTTGAGTCTTTGCTCGCTCATTGAGATTGTGACTATTCCGATAAGCGAGATCAGGTTTACCAGTGCGACGCTTGTGAGTGCATAGAGCCACTCGGTTGGCATGCGTTTTCTCACTGGCCTGACTGGCTCAGTCTCGATGAGCCGCGGAGCCGTGGGTGGATGGTCAGCACAGGACAGGCCGCCAGGCACACAAGCTTCTCTGTTACGGAGCCGAAGATCAGGTGACTGAGCCCTGTCCGGCCCTGCGTCGCGATCACGATCAAGTCTGCTAGCTCCGCGGTCGCAGTGCGCAAAATTTGGTTGGCGGCCTCGCCATCAGAAACAATCGCTCTGGCAGAAATGCTCTTGGGTATCCGGTCGCTAATGAGTTCGTGCAATTTCTGCTGAGCACCCATGTGAAGCATCTCTTCGTATTCGTAAACCTCAAGCCCCCATTTCGAGTGTTCGGGATCCAGCATCAAGGCCCAGCTCGGGCGCGGGACCTCTGGAACCACATGAACCAGGCAGAGTTCTGCGGAGAACTGAGAAGCCAACTCAACCGCCACTTCGAGGGCCTCGTATGAGGGCTCGCTGAAATCAGTCGGGCAGAGGATCTTTCTGAGCGCCAGCATCGTTCTTCTACTCACGGCGTGCGCGGTTCCGGCGAGCGAATTACATCGACCGAGCAAGGCGCATGCATCGCCACGGCTTCGGAGACGCTTCCCAGGAGCACCCGATTCAACCCGCGCCGGCCGTGAGATCCCACAACGACCAGGTCCGCACCCCAGTCCTCAGCCTCACCCACGATCGACCCCTTTGCACCATCGGTCAGCACGGCTGCGGTCGTCTTCAGCCTCGAATCGTGTAGCAGCTCCTCACCAGCCTCCACACATTCAAGAGCGTACTTTCTGTGCTCCTCGAGCAAGCGAACCGAGATCTCTCCTCCAGCGTACCAGGGATCTGCGGCGGCAAATATTACGCCAACGCAGCTGACTACTCTCACCTCGGTCCCCTCGGGCCAGGGGCGGGAGGCAACTGAACGCGCTGCGGCCACGGAATAGTCTGAGCCATCGGTCGCCAACAGGATGCGCATCCCGGTGCGCGCTTCTGTGCTTCGAGGTCTCACGATCTCGACCGAGCAGTGGGCGCCGCGGAGGACCCCCTGAGCAACGCTGCCCAGAAGGAAGCGAGAGATTCCGCTGTGACCATGCGAGCCAACGATGATGAAGTCGGCGGGCCAGCGATCTGCGTACTCAACAATGCTCGTTGGAGGAAAGCCCTCCGTCACAGCCGTCGTTATTTCGACCCCGGCTCTTGCGAAGCGGTCGGCGGCAGACTTCACCAGGAGATCGGCTGCTCGGGATTCGGCCTCGCCGACAGTCCCGCGGCTGAGGACCTCGAAAGGCATACGAAACAGGTCTAACACGTTAAGAACGCAGATCGCCGAGTCCTTTGGCCAGGGTCGAGCTGCGACTTCGCTCAGGAGCACCTGTGACGAAGGCGATGAGTCTATGGCGACGAGTATCTTCATGGCTTCTCTCCTTTGAACCCCAAGATAAGCAGCACACCGATCCAAGATTGTGTGCAATATGAGTGCCGTGTGAGCGAATCCCCCGCGCGGGGAATTTTGAGATCTATAGTGCCTGCGCTGGGCGAATCTCCCCATGCCGCGGGGCGAAACTGCGCAAGACCCGGGTATCCGGATGGGCCGCACGACATACCAGCGAAAACCGAGCCATTCTTCGTCGGTCTCCATCGGCATACTCGTTGCGTCTATGAGCATGGTTCACTTGATAGACAGCGGCTCGATGGTCGTAGACGCACAGTATCGGCACCTGCGGGCGAGACGGGGAATGTATATGAGAATCCTGATAGCGTACGATGGGTCCCAATGCGCACACGCGGCGATCAAAGATTTGCGGCGGGCCGGACTGCCGGATAGTGCTGAAGCGATTGTGCTCTGCATAGCCGAGCAGTGGTTCCCTCCGCCTCCGCCATCGAGCTACGAGGTAGTCGAGGCAGCATTGCAGGAGGGCATCGCGTTTCGTGCTGAACCTACGGAACGCGAAGTCTGGCGTCCTGCTCAAGAAGCCATTGAGTTCGCATCCCTGGCCGCGACATTGGTTCAGTCGTACTTCCCCGGCTGGCAGGTGCGCGCTGAAGGGCTCTCAGGCTCGCCCGCTACAGAAATGATAGCGGAGGCTGATGAGTGGAATGCGAACCTGATTGTGGTGGGATCACACGGCCGTACGGCACTCGGCCATTTGATACTAGGCAGCGTGTCGCAACGCATAGTTACCGAGGCCCATTGTTCAGTGCGAGTCGGTCGTGCAGGAATCGCAGAGAGAGATCTCCCTGTTCGAATCATCGTCGGAGTAGACGGTTCGCCGGGCGCGCTGTCCGCGGTTCAGGCGGTGGCAGAACGAAGGTGGCCCGCTAACACCGAAGTGCGGCTGGTCACTGCGGTCGGTCCCTATGATGTGTACACCACGCTAGCCAAAGAGAAATCTGCCGGTGCCAGCAGCGCTCAACACGCCGCAGAGAAGATCCTAAAATCGGCCAGGCTGCACGTTTCATCAGCGATTGAAGAGAAAGATCCCAAGCGTTTGCTAAAGGACGAGGCCGAACAGTGGAATGCCGACTGCATCTTTGTAGGAGCCAGGGGGCTGACTCGGCTCGAACGCATCCTGCTCGGGAGCGTCTCAACCGCCATCGTATCCCGCGCGCATTGTTCTGTCGAAGTCGTCCGGCCCCGCCGGGCGAAATGATCTCTTCGAGCCCACCGTCCGCTGTGCTTACCATGAGGCTTCGCCGATGGCCGGTAGGTCAACCACGCGGACTTGCAGTCTGGTTGGGATACTAAGGTCTTGTGGCTGATTTCGCAGGGGAAGATCGGTCCTGCTCACAGCACTGGATTCGCCCCGGAGGACATATGAAACCTAAACTCGTTTTGTTTTTGTTTTCAGCTCTGATCGGGCTTTATGTTGCCGTGTCAGGGGCGCAATCCGGCCGCGAGTTCGTCGACCAGGTCGACAACTTCAAGATCACTCTCGTTGGTAACTGGCGACCTTTATCCTATGTTGATGCCGTCGGCCGCCAGAAGACGGAATTCGTCGCACAGAGTCGCAGTAGCGGATTACTGAGAATCACAAAGGAGCCGCTGCGGGGCCGCTCGCTGAGTGAGATTGTTCGGGCCGAGGAAGAGGATTCGAGGCGGCACTATGGGTCGGTGTCCATTGGCCACGAAGCCTTTACAGGCGAATCGCTGAGCGGCATAAGAGTCACACTCTACTATTTTGAAGACTATCGCCAGACAACCGGCACCTACTATTTCTTAGAGGACGGGGAGGCGGTGTGGACGCTGCGCTTCACTGGGCAGTCAGGTTCAAGCGATATGATCCTTGAGGTCACTGATAAGTTGGCGCGCGGCTTCTGTTCCGAGTGCCCGATACTCTAGAAGCAACGGGTTATGAGATATTGCCATCTGCCTTCGCGTGAGGAACAGAGCACCGCTAGGGAAGGGCTGGGCCATTACTCCGGGCGTCGGCGGACTCGGCTTTGGAAGGCGCATCGCCAACGCCGTTTAAGAAGCGCCTCCGAAACCAGGGAGTCAGAATTACCACCAGCGCAGGCAGCCATATCCAAAGAAATTCGTTCATAATTACTGTCGCGCCCGCGGGGCTGAAGAACGCCAGACCGATCGGGGAGGAGACAATCGGCCGCCAGGGCAGAAAATAGCGTGCTGAACTGAACGGCGCAAAAAAAGCCACTCCCAACGTGCCATCCACCATCGCATCTAACACCGCGTGAGACGCGGTTGAGGCGAAGAACAAGACGAAGAGTGCGGTCCGACTGATCCCCTCAATGGGCTTTCGGAAGGCGAGCAGCACGACGATGCCGCTCAAACACGCCGCAAACAAGAACGAATGGGTCAGCCCTCGATGACCGAGCATATCGGTATACTTAATGCCGAATCGCTGGCACACTACGTCGATATCCGGCGCCATGGCACAACCGATGGACAAGAGCCAAAACCGCAGAGGGAGCGGACGCTTCGAGTACGCCTTGCCCAATGCCATCGATGCAACTGCGTGAGAAAATGAAGACGGCATAGCTGATCAACCAACCTCAAAAAAATTCTCGCCAAATTTCCCGCCCGAGCCTGTAGACTCATAGATCAAATGGTAATGGGTTCAGGGGAGTTAACGCCAATCGCTTTGGGAGTCAGCGAGGTCACGCACTGGACTCGTAACCTCGGGTACTTAGGACATCGCCTTTCCGGCTACGGAGACACCAGGTCACTGGCGAGCGTCAGAAACTTAACTACTCAGATATCGTTCAGTCGTGCTGCTCTTGTGTTTCGCAGACCTTAGCAGCGCCTCTCTCGTTATCATTGTTAGCTAGGTGCGGCCTCCTCCTGATCCAGAGGGTATAGGCGATCGCGGCTATGATGATGCCCGTGAGGTCTGCCGCCAGATCCTGAGACGTATCGCGCGGATTCCAAATGCGGTGACCACCAAAGATTCGCTCGTCAATCAGTTCGGTGATTTCATAATAGCCAGCCAGACTGAACGCGATGGTAACCGAAAAGAAGGCTACGAGTCCCAGCGGAAGCCGATAACCAAACTGCTTGCTCAGCCCACTCAAGAGCCACATGACCGCAACAAAAGACAGACCGCTTGCGGTGAAATGAGTAATGATGTCGTAGGGGATTAAAGCGACTCTCTTGCTGAACAACCCAAAGTGATTGCCGACCATGTCAAGCACGATGGACAGTACCAGGCAAAGGAGCACCCGAGACGGTACTCGCAGACGCAATCTCAGCCTTAGATAGTAATACAATGAGCCTAAGGCCAACCCGGAATAAAGACAATTGAGCACCGGCGTGCGATAGGGCAACTTCAGCAACAAGGCTGTGTATCCTATGAGCGCCAACATTCCGGCAAGGAACACTTCTCCCTTACTGATCACTGGCGATTCCGCTTTGTCAGCCATTGGAACGGCCTTAGCCTGTTCAGAAGATCCCACGCTCCCGACTGACTTGGATGACATGTCCCTCTACCTCCTGAGCGCTCACCGCTCCAGACTATGCGCGAAGTCCCGTTGAAGAGAACGAGTACGGTCCTCACCTGGCGACGCCAGGTAGCGTTCGGCGCATTCGTTCTCGCGCCCTCGAACTATGCGTTTGCCTTCCAGTGGACCACGTTGAGCGGTGACAACCGTGCACTGGTTCGCGCCCTGCTCCTCCAGCAGCCGGGCGACCTCTTCGAGCCGGCTCCCGACCTCCATGTTCACGCGTGCACTCATGACCAATCCTCTTCCTCGCCGATTCTCACTTCAGTTGCACTCGTGCGCCATCCGCCAACTGATTCGAGGGATGGACGATAACCTCGTCGCCTTGCTCGATACCCCCGAGCACCTCGGCGTCAAACTGGCTCCGGTGGCCGATTTCAACGTCACGCCGATACGCGCGGCCCTCTCGAACGACGAAGACCCTCCAGCCGGCTCCGTGACGGAAAAGCGCACTCGACCGGACCCGCAACACATTGGCGGCTTCCCAGATGATGATGCGAACTTCTACGCGATAACCGTCGCCGAGCGGGCCCGGCGGGTCTACGAAGTCGGCGACTATGTTCACACGTTGCTCTTCGACTCCGAGGGCGGACACCTTGGTGAACGCGCCCGCTTCGACCAGACGAACGCTCGCGCGCATAGGTGCTTCGCCTCCCCAACCCTCAAGCAAGACCGGGTCGCCCGGCTTAACCTTCACGGCATCGGTTGTCAGCACATCGACCACCACCTCGAGTCTCCTGGCGTCGCCGAGGATCACCAGGGGCGCGCCGGCAGCGACGACACGCTCGCTCTTCTCCACAACTTTTAGCACGCGGCCGGCAACTGGCGCCCGCAGAGTCACAATACGCTCGCCACTCGGGGGCTCCCGGTCGAGTGCGATTAACGCTGCGCGCGCGACCCGCTCCTCAGAAGCTGCCGCCTCGGCGCGAAACCGCGTGGCCTCCAACTCGTTGGTGCTTGTCGCCTCTGCATTCCGCGCCTGCTCCAGCGACTGCACCGACACAAGCCCGTTCTGTGCCAGCTGTTCTGTCCGCTGTCGCTCGCGCCGAGCCTGCTCATAGTCCACCTTCGCGCTGGCGACTCTTTCATCAGCTTCACGCTTGAGCGCTTCGGCGCTATCCAGACGCGCGCGATACTCCCCGCTCTCTTTTGGGTTCAAAGGTACAGGATAGATGGCCGCCAGGACTGCACCTTTTCGAACGAGATCCCCGTCGTGAAGCTCTACGCGCTCAAGTCGTCCAGACACCGGGGCCGAGACGACGAACCGATCGTGAGCGCGCGATTCTCCTTCTTCATCGATCGTTATCCTCAAAGGGCCACGTTCGACGCGCGCGACCGCGACCGAAATCGGAGACGGCATCAGCCCGATGATAACAAGCGCCACGACCGCGGCACCGAAAAGAATCAAGATGATGCGACTCAACAGTTTCTTCATAATGCACCGCCGTTCCGGGCTTGCCGCTGAACTTCCTCCTTTTTTCTTCGTCACTCTCTCGTCTTCAAGACAGCTACAAGATCGAGCCTGTACAATCGCCTCAAGACCAGAAGCCCGGAAGCCGTGGCCGCCAACGCCACCACAACAAAGGCGAATGCATAAGTCGCGCCGCTCACCACCAACGGCATGCGATAGAGATCAGAATCGAGCATCTGCACCATCAGTGCACAGATCCCGTACCCGATTACAAAGCCTGCCGGCACGGCAGCCGCGGTCAGCATCGCCTGTTCGCCCAGCAACATCATCGCGGTCTCTCTACGCGTGAACCCGAGCACCCTCAAACTAGCCAGCTCGTGGCCGCGTTCGGATAGCGCGATTCGGGCGCTGTTGTACACGACTCCAAAAGCAATGACACAGGCGAAGACGATCAGGACGGTTGTCGAAACCATGAGACTCTGTGCGATTGTTTCGAGAAATGAGGCCAGCATCATTTCGCGTATCGCTACCCCGGCAACGCCAGGCGTTCGCTTCAGAAGCGAGTAGAGTCGAGGCGCAAAGTGCGGATCGACCGACAAGTATGCCCCGGACACGGTCCCGGCCTCGCGCATCAATCGATTCAGCGCACTCACATCCATGTAGGCCGACAGTCCGATCAGCTCATCGACCAGCCCGGCTACGACAACGCTTTGGACAGGCCGCTCGCCTTCGAGTACCTCAACCGTTAGCTCATCCCCTGGCGCAACACCCATCACCTGAGCAAGCTTAGACGTGAGAACCAGACCTTCAGGCGGAAGCTCCACTCTTTGCAGCTTGCTGTTCAGCAGCGTTCGAAGCTGCGCATCGGGATCGATGCCAAGCAACGCTACGCGCCTGGTGCGGTGCTCGAATCGCAGTCGCACCGCCACCACTCGATAAGGCTCCGACAAGAGCACGCCGGGCAAGCGAGTCAACTCGTGCCTGACCCGCGCCGGGCGCGGCTCGTTGAAAGCAACGGTTACGTCTTCTCGTTGCACGGTCCGAAAGTGAACGTTGATGATGTAGTCGAGAGCGTCGAACGAGTATCGGCCAACAACCAGCACCGCGACGGCAAGTGCGATCGTGGCGACAGACAGAGCCGACTTCCATCGCCTGCGTTCGATGTTGCGAATTATCATCCGAACCGAAGGTGAAAACAGTCGCTGGAGTCCCAGGCGTTCGAGCAATCCCGGCTGGAAGTTCGCAGGTGCCTCCGGGCGCATTGCCTCAGCCGGCGGCAGCTTCACGATGCGGCGCACTGCTGATATCGCGCCGATGAACGCCGAGCCGGCGCTGATTACGATCGCCAAGGCTACCGTCTCCATTCCGAGCTCAAACTTCAACGCGGGAAAGAAGAAGAACCTCTCGTATATCCTGGTAAGCTCGGTCCCCCACCAGAATCCGATCCCCGTCCCTACGACAGTTCCAGCCAGCACCGCGACCAGCGCAAACTTCAAATAGTGAAGCGAGACCGAAACATTGCCGTACCCGAACGCCTTCAGTACGGCAACCTGGTTGCGCTCCGTACTGACCAAACGCGATAGCACCATATGAATCAGGAAGGCGGCAACGCCCAGGAATATGGAGGGCACCAGAATACCGGTGATTCGGTCCTGGCTTATTTCATCCGACAGAAAGCGGTGCGACTCCTGGTCCGCTCTCCCGTAGGCCCCCAGGCTGCCGTAGCTTTCTAGCAGGAGGTCTAGCTGGCTGATCACCTCTGCCTCGCTTGCACCGGGGGCCAGCGATATAGCCACATCGTTGAATGCGCCTTCCATATTGAAGGCAGGACCGAGGGCTTCACGGCTCATCCACAGCACTCCGAAACGACGCTTGTCTGGAAACACGTCGGCGGCCCGGATCTCGTGAACGTACTCCGGCGACATAGCGATGCCGACAATGTGCAGTTGTTCCCAGCGCCCATTGATCACCGCCCCAATAGTGCTGTCCACGTCCAGCTTGTTCGCCTGAGCGAACGACTCGCTCGCCAGGACTTCATTGCGCTGACCGGGCTCGACGTATCGGCCCTTGCGTATGTTTAGGTCGTTCAACATCGGCTCGCGGCGCTCAGGAATCGAGACGAGCCTGCCGGTTGCGGGTTCTTCAAGACCCGGAACGTCGAGTGTCACCTCAACGACGATCCGAGTCTGATCTCTGGCGACTCCCGCGATCGAGGCCATCTGAGTCGCGAACGGCTGAGGCGCGCGCTTCACGTGTGCGAACACATCCGCGAACCTGTACTCCCGGTAGTAGTCTGCCTGCGACCGTACGAGCGCCTCATACGAGCCTCGCATCGTAACGTAGGTGGCTATCCCGCAGGCCACGACCAGTGCAAGGGCGAAGACCTGTCCGCGCAGGCGAAGAACATCACGAATTAGTTTTCGATTTAGCGCAGTCATTGTCATTTGTCACTTGTCACTCGCCACTTGTCACTCACCACTTGTCACTTCTCACCAGACCAGGTCGCTCGGAGCGGCCCTGGTCTCATTGCGATGAATGTCAACGATCTGGCCGCTACTGATTCTGACGACCCGGTCTGCCATCGCCCCGATCGCCGCGTTGTGAGTGATCACCGCGGTCGTGGTACCGAGCTCCTTGTTAACGCGTTCAAGCACCTCCAGCACGATCTTCCCCGTTGCGTAGTCGAGCGCCCCGGTCGGCTCGTCGCAGAGCAAGACGTCAGGCCTCTTCGCCACCGCACGCGCGATCGCGACTCGCTGTTGTTCGCCGCCCGATAACTGCGCGGGAAAGTGATTCAACCGGTTCGCGAGGTCCACCATTAGCAGAGCCTCCTTTGGATCCAACGGATCGACCGCTATCTCCGTCACGAGCGCGACGTTTTCCAGCGCAGTGAGGCTGGGAATCAGGTTGTAGAACTGAAAGACGAAGCCTACGTGCTCGCGTCGAAATCGCGTCAGGCCACTGTCGCCGGCTTCGGTCAGGTTGTGGTCCAGATAGTGCACTTCACCGCTCGTGGGCACGTCGAGCCCGCCGAGTATGTTCAGCAAAGTTGACTTGCCGCTGCCAGACGGCCCAAGGAGCACTACAAGTTCGCCAGCGTATAAATCAAGGGTGATCGAGCGAAGCGCGTTCACTTGAACCTCGCCCATCTGATAGATCTTCGAGACATCGTGCACATCGAAGACCGCTGCACCTGACATCGGCACATTCTGTTTGCTTGCCGCCACTCAGCCTCCTTGGGCCCTCCTTCATGAAGGACCGCAACTGAAGTGCCGAGGAGGACACACGTAAAGCCACTGTTTTGGGAAAACACGAAAGGAGTTTTGGGGAAATTCACCGCAATGATGAGTGGTTGTGCGCAATGTTCAGCTTTTCGGGTGGCTCTTCGAAGATGACCGTTGTCGTTGCTCGTCGGGGTAGAACACTAACCACAGTTCGGCCAACGACGTTCGCCACGCCTTGTGTTCAGCACCCATAGCCAGCACCGCGCCTTTTCGAACGAAATCCCCGCCGTGACCTTTACACGGTCAGGCTGTCCAGACCCCGGAGCCGAGACGATGAACCAGTCGTGAGCGCGGCGCCCATCACGCCTGCTCGACGCAAACGGCAGTGACCTTGTACTCCGGAGACCCAACGTAACCGTCGCCGTGCGCGCTCGTCACGTAGTTCAAAAACACCGATTGATCGTGAAAAGTGGCGAAAAGCTCGCCAGTCGTCACCGCTGTGCTGATCCTGATGGGTAACACTCTTTCGCCCCAGTGGCTTCTCACCCGCACCATTTCGCCGCCACTGAGTCCCAGGTGTTCGGCGTCCTGAGGCGACATGTCCAACGTGTCAGTGCTACGTAGCGCAACGTTCTCCGTGCGCATTGTCATAGTGCCCGCGTTGAACTGGTAGAGGGTCCTGCCGGTCGTAAGCAAAAAAGGAAACTCCTCACTGATTGCTTCAGTGGTTGGCTTGTAATCGATTCGTCGCAGCGCCGCTTTCTTGCCGATAGGAAAAGCCTCCGAATGGAGCACTTGGGTGCCAGGGTGATCTTCGGAGGGGCAAGGCCATTGCAGGCCGGCGTCTTCAAGGCGCGAATAACTTATGCCGCTGCCAGCCTTCCATACCTTCCGGATCTCATTCCAGATGTCATCGGGTGAGGTATAGTCAAAGAACTCGCCCTTGCCCATCGCGCGAGCGAGCATACAAATGATCTCCCAGTCGGGCTTCGACTGTCCCACAGGGTCGATCGCTCTGCGAACCATCTGCACGCGCCGTTCAGCGTTCATAAAGGTGCCACGCTTCTCGAAAGACGACGCCGCGGGGAAGAAGACAGTGCCGAACTCGCGCGCTGTTTCGTTCATAAACATGTCTTGAACAACCATCAGCTCCACTGAGGTCAACGCGCGACGAGTGGCATTCGCATTCGCGTTCGTCAAGAAGATGTCGTAGCCAATGGCAAAAAGCGCCTTGAGTCTTCCACCTTCCGCGGCATCCATCATCGACATGAGGTTGAGGCCCTTCGATCCCGGAACGGGTGCGTGCCAGACGCTTTCGAACAAGCTGCGGCCGTCCTCAATCGCAACAAAGCCAGTGAGGTTACTCGGCTCGCAGCCCATGTGAGCGGAACCTTGAACGTTGTTCTGGCCGCGCAGCGGGTTGATTCCACTGCCGGGCTTTCCGATGTTGCCCGTGAGCAATGCCAGATTTACAAGGCTCATCACGCTCTCGGTTCCCTGAGTGTGCTCCGTCATTCCGAGGCCGTGGAAACACATCCCCGGTTTGGCCGTGGCATACAGTCGCGCAGCCTCGCGGATCAGGTCGGCACGCACGCCGCAGAGAGCTTCTGCGCGTTCGGGTGTCCACTGCTCGACGAACTGGCGAAACTCATCCAATTCCGCTACGCGGCCCACGGCGAAACCCTGATCGAGCAGACCCTCTTCGACGATTACCTGAGCGATCGCATTGAACAGCGGTATATTGGTCCCAGGATGTGGCTGCAAGTGCACATCGGCGTAATGGGAGAGTTCGATCCTGCGTGGATCGATAACGATCAGATTTGCGCCGGCCAGCTTCGCCTGCTTGATGCGCGCGCCGACAATAGGATGGTTCTCAGTTGTGTTCGAACCGCAGACGAGAATCGTTCGCGCCCGTTCTATGTCGTGGAACGAATTGGTCGCTGCGCCGGTGCCGAGCATCAGCTTCATAGCCGCAGCTGTCGGCGCGTGGCAGACTCGAGCGCAGCAATCTACGTTATTGGTGCCGATCGCAACGCGGGCGAACTTCTGAGTGAGGTAGTTCTCTTCATTGGTCGCACGAGCCGAGCCCAACACCCCGATGCTGTCGGGACCGGAGCGATCGAGGATTCGTTTAAGCTCACCGGCGGTGAAGGCGATGGCTTCCTCCCACGACACGGGCCGCCAGTGGCCGGCTTCGCGAATCATCGGCTCGGTGATCCGATCGGCGGCTTGAACGAAATCGAATGCGTATCGTCCCTTCACGCACAAGTGACCGCGGTTGACCGGAGCGTCCATAGCCGGTTTGACCGATACGATGCGGCCCTCGCGGACGCCAACTTCCATCTCGCATCCGGTTCCGCAATAGGGACAGGTGGTCTTTGTCCACGCGGTTGGCAATCCGCGCGCCAGAATGCTCTTGTCTTCCAGCGCGCCGCTCGGACATGCGTCCACGCACGCGCCGCAGCTCACGCAGGAGCTCTCGCGAAGTGTTGTCCCTGAATCCGGTTTGATTCGAGTCTGGTCGCCACGGTTCCAGACCTGCCAAACAAACTGGCCCTGCACCTCATCACAAATGCGAACGCAGCGGTAGCAGTAGACGCACCGAGACATATCAACGTGGATGTAAGGGTGGGCCTCATCCAGAAGTTCAGCATCCTGCGCGCCCAGGCAGTCACCCTCGATCGCGTAGTTTCGAAGATAGCGATGGAACTCCTTTTCGGGGAATCGACTCACCGCGGCGGCCGGGTATTGCCGTGCCAGGAGCCTCAGGAGGGTCCGCCGGAGTTCCTCTATCTCGGCAGTATGCGTCTCGATGACCATCCCGTCGGCAAGCTCTGTGTTGCAAGCGGTCACCGGTCGGACAACACCTGCTACGTGAACAATGCAGAGCCTGCAGCCGCCGTATGGCGTGAGCCGCTTGTCGTAACAGAGCGTTGGGACTTCGACGCTGATCTGCCTCAGCGCATCGAGAATGGAGATGCCTTCATCAAACTCGCGCGTTCCACCGTTGATAGTCACGCGAAGCATGACTGAAGCTCCTTTCCGTAATAGCGGGAAACGCTTCGGGCAAACTCCGCCAGCCCGCTTCCGTGTCCACACAGGCTGGTCATTGCAAGCGCCTTCACAACCTCGTCGAGCTCGGATCTGTCTTTCAGCGCTGTACGGCCGTTCTCGAGCACCTTGCGGAAGGTCTGTTCGATGTAGCGGCTGCCTAAGCGACATGGGGTGCACTCGCCGCACGATTCCCAAGCGCCAAACTCGAATACATGATGCATCAGCTCTGCGATCGGCGTGTATTCGTCGAATGCCACGACGCCGCCGTGCCCCACGCTTGCTCCAATGGCGTGAAGCTCGTCGAAGCCGAACGGAGTGTCGAACAACTCTGGCGGGATAACGCCGGCAAGCGGTCCGCCGATGATCAGGCCTTTGATCCGACCGCTCTTCAATCCTCCGCCCAGCTCTTCGACGATATGTCGGACCGTGACTCCGAACTCTATTTCGTACAGTCCCGGTCGATGGAACAGCGAATTGAGCGAGACCACCTTAGTTCCCTTGCTCGTGGCCGATCCCAGTGCACTGTAGGCAACTCCTCCCTTTCGGGCGATCCAAACCACGCTTGCCAGCGTTTCAACATTGTTCACGAGGGTCGGCTTTCCAAATAAACCCTCGCTCGTTGGATACGGTGGGCGCGCTCTGACCTCTGGCCTGCGGGCCTCAATCGAGTTCAGAAGAGCGGTTTCTTCTCCGCAAACGTAGCTGCCCTGGCCTACCACGACCTCGACGTCGAAGTCGAAATCAGTGCGCCGCACTCTCTCGCCAAGGAAGCCCTCGCGTCGCGCTTCGATGATTGCCTCTTCGAGGACCGCACGCGCGTCCGGGTATTCAGCTCGTAAGTAAACGTAACCCTTTCGTGCACCGACCGCGTACGCAGCGATGGCCATACCTTCGATCAGAGCATGCGGGTCGTCTTCAATGATGAACCGATCTATGTAAGCTCCGGGGTCGCCTTCATCGGCGTTACCCACAACGTATTTCTCGGCCGAGCGCTCGGTAAACACTGATCGCCACTTCTTTCCGGTGGAGAACCCCGCGCCCCCTCGCCCACGCAGGCCGGAAAGCTCAAGTTCCCGAACGATCTCCTCGGGCGGGCGAGCGAGCGCGCTCTCCAGAGCCTCGTAGCCTCCGCCGCGCCTGTAAGAGTCAAGCGATCTGGCGACGCCCTTAGCGATTCGCTCCAGGACGATTGGACTGCGGGAGTGGACCTCAACGCGCGGCCGCTCGTCGTCGAAACCGGCAGACGGCGCGATGTAGCACTTCCCGAGGCAATAGACTTTGGGGCACTGGGAGGTAGCTTCATTCCAGCGCTCGGGTTTCAAATGCCTCGCGACGAAGCAGGCCATTCCCTGACACGCCTTTCTGCCGACATCCTCTCCCGAAAGATGATAGAAGGACTCGATGTCTGAGCGGTGTTCTTCCCGGTTCATTCGCCTGTCCACCTTTTGTCACACTCGTGCAGCATGGGTAAGAGAGCCAGGAGCGAAAGCCACTTGCCCGGTTTACTCTTTGAACCGGCATTTGAAAGCATATTGTGACCTCCTTGTTTCTAGAAAAAGACTCTGCGTCTCCAATCGCAATGCTGGCAATGAGACGGGCCTGTTGAACCCACACTCCGGTTCATCCCCTCCCGGCTTGCAGCTCTTGTCGAGCCTGCACTAGGGCAACTATGTGCTCGCGCGAGACGAACCCCTCGAGCCGCCCATTCGAGGCAACCGGGAGTTGATTCACGTCTCCTCTCGCCATGGCCTCCAGCGCATCAGCTATGGGAGTGTCCGGCCTGGTTGTATGGAGTTTCTCGAATGGCCGCATTACCTGGTGGACCGTGGTTCGTGGCCAACGCTCACGCTCTATCTCCTTCACCTCGTGGAGCGTCACAAGCCCGATTATGTGCCCGCTTTCAACAACGGCGAAACAACGCTGGCCGCTCCGGATCACGTACTTGTCTACAAGGGTCTGGAGATCACAGTCACCGTCTATCGTCGGGCAGTCGCGCTCCATGACATCTGCTACCGATACTCCGCGTAGAGCGTCCAGCAGACCGACCTGGGCATAAGTTGCACGCGAAGCATCAAGCAGGAACCATCCTATGAAGGCCAGCCACAGTCCGCCAAAACCGGCGCCCCCAAAGAACCTGACTATGCCGAGCACGATGAACGCGGTCGCCACTACTTCTCCGGTCCTTGAGGCTATCCGAGTAGCGCGATCCGGATTACCGGTCAGCCACCAGATGACTGCTCGCAAGACGCGACCACCGTCCAGAGGGAAGCCCGGGATCATGTTGAACGCAGCGAGCAAGAGGTTGATGTAACCCAACCACGCCAGCATCGCCGGGAGCGGCTGATCAGGCGGCTTCAGAGGCGACCAACCGATAAGCGATGTTAGGATGAGGCAGATTGCTCCGATCACGACGCTGGTCAACGGGCCGACGATGGCGACAAGGAACTCCGTCTTCGCATCTGACGCTTCCTTCTCAACCTGTGCGACGCCGCCCAGCGCGAACAGCGTTATCGATTTCACCGGGAGCCCGCGCGCCTTTGCAACCACTGAGTGAGCCAATTCGTGCAGGACGATTGCGGCAAAGAAGAAGCCAGCGGTCAGAATCGACAGACCGATGATGACCGGTTCACCCCATTGTGGATTCTGTTGGTGGAATTGGGCTGTAAGCGAGAGAGTGATCAGCAGGGCTATCACGAACCAGCTGAAGTGAAGACCGATCTCCACTCCCAAAATTCGACCAAGCCTGACGTTCGCTTTCATCTTACTACCTCCTCGATCGGCCACCCGCCACAAGTCAGGATTCCTATTCGTCGCGATCGCATTTAATTTCTGCCCTCCGCTAAATGAGCAGCGGTTCGCTGTGGTGCAACTGAGTGATCACGTTCTCAAGAAGCGCAACCGCCGTGCCAGCATGCGCATACTCGGTTCAATACCCCCGAAAGCTCAATGGTGTCGAGTTTGGCGGAAACTTACCCACTCGAGATGGGAGAAATTGCCCTATTGCAACTGCCGGGGGTGGATTATCGCCCCCGAAGCAGGTCGATCGGTTCTTTTGCCTCCCGGTACGACGGTTGCACCGAACCATAGTGACAGAGCATCTACGGCAGGCTTGTTGACAATTTCAGAAGTCGAGAAACCCTGAGCCGCGGTCGCGAGGAAAACGAAGATGAGCACAAAACCGGCAAACTCTGAAATCTCACGCCCGGTATACATTCCTATCGACGGCGGCGGTCTGGAAGGCGAGTTGATGGTTCCCGCGCGCGCGACTGGCATCGTGATCTTCGCGCACGGCAGCGGCAGCAGTCGTCAAAGTCGGCGCAACCAGTTCGTGGCGACGACAATTCGGGAATCAGGCATCGGGACTTTGCTGATGGATCTCCTGACCGCGGAAGAAGAGCGAGTGGACACGGTGACTCGCCATCTTCGATTCGACATCGGGCTATTGGCGAACCGGCTTCTCGACGCTGCCCGTTTCGTCTCGCAGTTGAACGAGACGCGCGGCCTGCGAATTGGCTTCTTCGGAGCGAGCACGGGGGCGGCTGCCGCTCTAGTTGCGGCCGCAGAGCTTCGAGAGGACGTTGGGGCCGTAGTATCGCGCGGCGGCCGCCCCGATCTCGCGGGTACGTCGCTGACGCGTGTCACATCGCCAACTCTCCTGATCGTTGGTGGACGAGACGAGCCGGTCATGGAACTCAATCAGCAGGCTTACGACCAGCTGAAATGCAAGAAAGAATTACAGATCGTTCCTGGCGCGACCCATCTATTCGAGGAACCTGGTGCGCTCGAGGAGGCAGCGCGCCTCGCAGCCGGTTGGTTCAAACAGCACTTGCGTGCGGGGTAGCGCGTCAGGTAACGCCTCCGCCGAGAATGGAGGTGTGTGATGTTGCGACGATTCACAAATAGAGCTGAAGCAGGCAGGGTATTAGCGGCGAGGCTCAACGCCTACGCGAACCGGACTAATGTAGTGGTATTAGCGTTGCCGCGCGGAGGCGTGCCAGTCGCCTTCGAGGTTGCTCAAGCGCTGGATGCGCCTCTGGATGTTTTCCTCGTTCGCAAATTAGGGACGCCTGGTCACTCCGAGCTCGCCATGGGCGCAATTGCCAGCGGCGGTGTCCGGGTGCTGAACCCATCGGTGGTTGAATACCTTGGAATTCCGGATCGAGTGATCGACAGGATTACGGCTGACGAGCAGAAAGAACTCGAGCGCCGCGAGCGCGCTTATCGAGACGACCG
>JBGPFL010000011.1:0-18230 GCA_041483295.1 Blastocatellia bacterium
GGAGTAGCGGCCTGTTTTTCCGCCTCCTCTTTGCTCATGCCGAGATCCATTGCGCGGTGCACCCTGAGCGTGTGGGAGGCCTCGTCTTCCTGCGGATCGCGGCCTTGCTTATCCGGCGGCGCCTTCGCTCTCATCTCCGGATCGACCTCGCCAATTCCGGAACCGCCGAAGGCTGCAGTGATGAAACGATCAGGGATCAGCGCCAGTAGCTGACCTGTAATCCCGCCGCCCATCGAGTACCCATGGATGTGCGCCTTCTTGATCTTGAGATGATCCATCAGCTCGATCACGTCCTGCGCCTTGCCCGGCCCATTGGCCACGGGCTTGTCGCTCTTTCCGTGGTTGCGGCAATCGAGCGCCACCACCATATGGTTCTTGGCCAGCGCTTGAGCAATGCCATTGGAGAACCAATTGCCCCACGCGGTGCCGGTGTACCCGTGAATCAGGACTACGGGCGTTCCCTTGCCAATGACGTAGTAGTGAATCTTCACGCCATCGGAGGTTGTCATGTAGTCCTCCGAGGGCTTGTTGTCCGCGAAGATCGGGCCCGCCATCATCAGCAGGCACAGAGCCATTGAGAGAATGTTTCGTCGGGTCATTTCGATTCTCCTTGAAGTTCCTCTTCGGATCAGCGCCGCCTCTGAACCTGTTCCAGGAAGTCGAGCTGCTCTTTGAGCAGATGATTTCGCACTTGAACGACGTCGCCAAAGTCCATATAAGACTCGGCGTCGCGATTGTACGGAATCCACCTTGGTAGTCCCTTGGCGTTGGGATCGCCGGTAGTCGCAAAATTCACCCAGTAACTCGAGAGAATTTCAGCCAATTTATGATCAACGTCCTGATAAGCCCGGTTCTCCGGGTTGAGATTGCCAAAGACGTAAGCAATCTCCGAAGCATGGTATGCACCCAGATACTTGCTATTCGGGTTTGGAGGAACGTGGCTGAATGAGTAGAGATAGGCCTTCGAATGGCCGGTCGCGGTCATGCGGGCCCAGGTGCGCATCTGCAGCGTGAAGAGCGTGTCGCGCGCGCTGCCCAGATATCCATTCGCGATGTCCGCTTCGGTCTTCACCGGGTAGACCGCGTCGAATTCCTTCGCCATCTCGCCGTACTGCGACTCGATGCGCTTGCGGTAGTCCTCAAGCGTCCTGGGCACCGAGGCCGGAGGGGTGAGGGTCGTCATCTCGTTGGCGTTCGAACCAACGATCACGGGAATATCATTCTGCTTGCCCTGCGCAAAGATTGTGCGAATCTCATCGGGCAACACCCAGCCGTCCACAATCGGCTGAGTCCTGAACTTTCTTCCTTCCGCGTCATTGAAGAAAACCTCGATGATCTTCTCCGCCGGCAAGGCTCGTAATTCTTTGAGGGAAGAGGCGCCGACCGCTTTGGCGAAAGCCGCGCCAATCTTCTCCGCCGATGGCAGCTTGTCCCGGTCTTCCTTCAAGTAAGTTCCAGGGCCGAATTGACCGCCGCTCTCTCCGATGGCCCGATGGAACAGTCCTTTGGCCAACGGCGTCGCGACGAGAATGTTGACGCTCCATGAACCTGCCGACTCGCCAAAGATGGTCACGCGACTCGAATCACCGCCAAAGGCCGCGATGTTCTTCTGCACCCATTTCAAGGCGGCGATCTGATCCAATACGCCGTAGTTGCCGGACGAATGCTGCGGAGACTCACTGGTAAGTTCGGGGTGAGCGAGATAGCCCAGCGGTCCGAGACGGTAGTTGATCGTAACCAGAACTACGCCTTTCTTTGCCAGAGCCGTTCCGTCGTAGACGCGATTGGCTCCCGATCCGCGCGTCAATGCGCCGCCGTGAATCCACACCATCACCGGGCGCCTTTCGCCTGACCTCGCTGCAGTCCACACATTGAGGTACAGACAATCTTCGCTCTGCTTTTGCGGCGGTGAGAAGTACATCGATGAGGTTGGATACGGCGCTTGTGGGCACTCCGGTCCGAAGGCCTCACATTTTCGAACGCCATCCCAGGCCACCACGGGTTGAGGCGCCTTCCATCGCAACTCGCCCATGGGAGGAGCGGCGAAAGGAATACCTTTGAAAATGCGGACGCCGTCGGCAGCCGCGCCTGAGATCAACCCGCCCTCTACCCGGATACTATCGTTGGCGCCAAAGGCGAGAGCCGAAATTGCGACGGCAGATGCGATGACGAACAAGGTCAATTTGCGAAACATGGAATTCCCCTCCATCTAAGGTTTCATCGTCAGACTCAGGCGTGGCGCGAGCTACTCGTTGGCCGCGCTCGCACAGCGAAACAGCTTTACGCTACTCTTCGGTAGCTCCTTTCAAGTCACTGCAGGATGCGGAGAACCGGTCTGCCACGACGAGTCGAACACACAACGCCGCACCAGGTGCCGGCTACTGACTACTGACCACTGTTTCATTGCTCCTTCAAAGGAGGAAGCCGGACGCCGCAGAACTTCATCACGGCGTCCGGGTTTGAAACAGATTGCTAGAAGTTTACCCTCGCCGCCAACTGAAACGCACGGGGTCCACCTGAGCCAAAGATTGGACTGAAGCGGCCGGTGGGCTGACCGAAGTTGAGAGTGGCGGGGTTACGACCGGGTGCAGTAATCGTTACAGTTCCGTTGGCTGCCACGCTTGCGGTGGGTCGAACATAGGCATCCAGCGTACCGCTGAAACCGGTCAGGTTCGCGACATTGAAGATGTTGAAGCCTTCTCCAATCAACAGGAGCTTCACTTTTTCAGTAAGCGAGATGGTCCGCTGCAGGCGGAGATCGTGGGTGATGAAACTGTCTGCATTGGCGAACTTGTCCGGCAACACGACAAACGGTAACGCACTTCCAATAGCGTCACGCCTGGGGCCAATCGGAATACCGGCCAGAGGCGTGTCCTTTGGCGCCGGAACAGAGGAGTTGTACTGGTCAACCAGTCGCCTGATGTCGGCGGCGTTCAGGTTATAGCCGAACGAGCTGACAGTAGTACCCGGGAGACGGAAAGTAAAAGTGCCGTCACCATCGACATCGAAGGAGCCTAATGTCACCGAACTCCGCGCCCCAGTCTGCATCTGCACGATCGATGACAGCTGCCAGTCATTCAGAACGCCACGCACAAACCGCTGCTCGCCTTTGTATTTGGGCAACTGCCAAATGCCGCTGAAGGTAAGGCGGTGTTTGGGATTGCCGCCGCTGATGCCGTGACCATCGTGGAGATTCGTAAGGCTGGAGATGGCGGTAAAGGTCGTGTAATGAGAAGCGGCGTAGGCCGCGGTCAACGTGAAACCCGCTGAAAAGCGCTTGTCCACCTTCACCTGAAGGGCGGTATAGCGAGAGAGAATCCCGGGCATTCCGTATTGAATTGGTCCCTTCGAGCACAGGGCCGCGGGATCATTACCTTGCGCCGTGGTCGCGCACGCCGGGATGATCGGCGTACGAACCAGGCTAAGTGGATTGACCGCCCCGGCTGAGCCGCCCGTGGGGACGAGTGAATAGGTGGGCGCAAAATCATTCCAGTGATTCAGGTCGGGAAAGAACAATTCGAACGCGCCGAATCCGACTCCTCGACGCATGACGAAGTCGGCCGAAACGGCGAGGTTGCGAATCACCTCCCGTTGTATTCCGGCATCGATATGGATCGTGTAGGGAGTCCGGGCCGAGTTGTTGTCGTAGATGGCATCCAATCCCTGCCCGCCCTGGACCGACTTGGTAATCTGAACGCCTCGGATTGAGAGGTCCGTTCCCTTGTAAGGATTGCCCGCTGCCAGTAGCGACCTCGCGGTCCCAAGAAAGTCCAGCAAATCCTGCGCCGTGAAGTTAGCCGGGGTAGTGAAGTTGAGCAATGCCGGCTGGCCCGGCTGGCCGGCTTTCGGATTTGGCAGCAGAGAGCCGGTGAACGCCTGCAGTCCATTGCCCGCGGGACCAAAGAGAATTCGCTGGTCGAGGTTGAAAAAGCCCACGTTAGGCGACGTATGGTGAAGTGACACGCTCGCGCGCAGGACCGTCTTCTGGTTCTTACCCAGGGCCCACGCAAAGCCCAGGGCCGGATCAAAATTGCGATACCTCTGACCGATCTTGCCTAGGTTGCCGGCTCCCACTATGGGCGCCAGGTATTGGGGGAGATCAAGGTCGTGGTAGAGCACGTTATTCTCGAACGACCAGCCCAGCCCGTAATTGAGCGTAAAGCCCGGGTGGGCCTGCCAGGCATCCTGCGCATAGAAGCGAATCAGGTTGTTGGCAAGGATATCCTTGAACCTGAAGGGCGCAGGCTGACCCACGTCGCCGATTCCTATGCTCAGAGTGCCGGTCACCGGAAGCTTTAGCAGATCAGCAAACGTTGCCCCGGTCCCGCCGGTCTTTAAGCTTGCGGGAAGCGCGTTGTAGATCGTGGGATTCTGGGTCTGGAGTTGCGTCGGGCTGAACAAAGAGTACGACCCCTGGGAGTTCTGACTCCAGGTCCCGTGGGCGTTGCTGTGTTCCCAGTTGCCGCCGAACCGCACGCGATGAGAACCCTTTGTCCAGTTGATGTTGTCTGTCCACTGGTAGGTGCGCGGGTTCCTGTCCTGCGAGACATTGATATTGGTTCCGATTTGTAGCCCGCCATAAAAGGAGATCCTGGGACCATTCAGGCCGAAGCAAAAGGCAGGATTTCCACTGACGCTCTCACACTGCGACTGGTTTGGAGGAGTCAGCCTGTTCCTGAAGGAGGAGTAGGAGAACCTGAAATCATTCACCAGGGTCGCCTTCAGCACGCTGGTCAGACCCAACTGGGTCTGGTAGGCGAAGTTGTTCGAAGCGATCCACGTGGTCTCCAGGTTGCCGCCGGAGATACCATCATTGGAGTCTACGCCGCCCCTCAAGAAGGCGGTGTGTTTTTGGTTGAGCGTGTAGTCCAGACGAGCGTTCACCAGATGGCCATGCTGCGGTTGCGCCGCGACATGGTTAAAGTGAAAAAGGGTGGCGTCCGAAAAGGTGATCGAGTTAGCGCCGACCTGGCTGTTGCGCTCATAGTTGCCGAAGAAGAAGATCTTGTCCTTCTTGATCGGACCCCCGAGGGAACCGCCAAACTGTCTTCGCACGAAGAAGGGGTCAAGAACACGCCCGCAACCTGCCGATTTGGGATCAAGGCATAGCAGGTTGAGAGGAAGGCCGGTTGCACCTTTCTCGGTGGGACGTTTGAAGCCCGGAAACGCCGACATATTGTGGTCGCGGAAGAAGAAGAAACTGCCTCCATGCAAGCTGTTGGTGCCGGTTCGGGAGACGACGTTTACTGCCCCCGCCGAGACTGTACCGGCGGAGAGGTCGAATCCAAGCGTGCTGATCTGAAACTCCTGGACGGTCTCGGCCGAAAAATTCTGCGACGTGCCGCCAGTGATGCGGTCATTGACCCTCGAACCATCGATCGAAATCAGGGTCATCTGTTGCGGGGCGCTGCCAACTGAGACCTGGAAGTAGTTGTTGGGATTGCCTGCCCCGGAGTTGGCGTTGTAGTTCACGTTCACGCCCGGCTCCAACAACGCGATCGATAGAAAACTCCGGCCGTTCAGAGGCAGATTCTCGACTCGATCGCGGCTGATAACTCCGCCCACAGCTGTGTCGGTAGTGTTGAGCACCGGAGCATCGCTTGTCACCTCAACCGTCTGGGTAACCGCGCCAACAGTCATCGAAAAGTTGCCTGTCGTAGTGTTGCCGACCGCCACGGCGAGCGTCTGAAGCTGAGTGGAGAATCCTTCGGCCTCCACTCTCACCTCATACTCGCCGGGGACCAGGTTCTCGAACACGAAGTTGCCTTCACCGCCGGCCTTGAGTTTTCTTGCGGCGCCGGTCGACTTGTTAGTCGCCGTGATCGTAGCCTCCGCGACTACCGCGTCATGTTGGTCCTTTACGATTCCTTTGATCGCTCCAGTCGCGTTCTGAGCCATGGCGTGACTTCCCAAGCTCACTAACAGGGCAGAGATCGAAATCGCGACTGCGCGCCGTAGGTTGCTGAGCTTAACCTGCATATACAATCCTCCTTTTGGCTGCATCAATCAGAGAGCAATGCGATGGTGTTTGAGTTACAGGCGCACGCGCCTCCTTCGCAAACACCGAGAGCGGGTGAGCGGAATGACCGTTACTCTCCAGACAAAGTTACCAGGTGGAGCCGGAGGAGTGTCTCGAGTGGACATCTTCCGGCCTCAATCATCCCAGCCAAGCGGCACTCCTAACGTGATCCGTAACTTCCTCAACGGGTAATCATTATGGCGAAAGCCTAATCAGAGCACGCATCAATGAGTCAAGTATATGCAAGTAGAAGAACGATGCGGGAAGCGCATTCTACTATACCTACCGACCGGTCAGCAAGCCGTATCCAGTCTTCTAATCGGCTGCCCGCAGGAGAGACCGAAGTGATGGAAGATCGAGCAGCCCGAACGCCATTACTGTTACGTCCGCCCCGTTCAACTTCCCTACGTTTCTGGTGTCCCGAGCCCTATCGGAATGATCGGGATAAGAGTTCATGAAGGCGACCGCCGTCAGGCGACGCGATCATCGTACCAAGAAAGCCGAGAGCCAAATGCCACCCGGCGTGAGATCGCTTTCTCGGAAACATCGTCCTGGATCGACGAGTCTCGAATTCGCGGACCTGGTTTGAATCTAATCTCTTCTTGGTTGTCGCCGATGCCTTTATCGGCTCGGCTATAGACACCTCACAATCGCCCCGACTCCGTGAGATTACATCATCTGCGCGCCCGTCTTACCTACTGGCGCATAATCCCGCCGAGCGCCATTTTGCAGACCTCATCTGCCATCTGATCCCCGGTCAGGCGGCCATTGGGACGATACCAGCGCGCTAGCCACAGAACCATTCCCAGTAGACTGAATGCGACCACCGTGACATCCACCTCTTTCAGCTTGCCTTCCTCCCTGAGCTCTTCGAGTGTCTGCCGAATCAGATCAACATAGACACGTTTACGCTGATCAATCTTGGCCTTGTGCGCCGGCGACAAGCCCGCGACCTCATCCACCACTACTGTGACCGGGTTGAAACCTTGTTCGGTGCTCCCTCGGGTAACCAGTCTGACGTGGTTGGTGATGATCGCGCGGAGTCGTTGTTCCGCGTCCTCGATGGCCTGGACCGGCTCGATCACAGCCCGATCGAGCCGGTCCAGGCCGTAGCTCATGATCGCAAAGAGCAGATCCTTCTTACCTCCGGGAATGAAATGGTAGACGCCGGCCTTGGTAATCCCGGTCGCCTCCGCGATTGCGCTCATCGAGGTAGCGTCGTAGCCCTTCTCGCAGAACAGTCGCGCGGCAAAGAAGTAAATCTGATTCAAACGGTCCAGTTCATTTGAGTCGGATGCTCCCTTTGCCGTCTTTTCGGAGGTCTCTGTTGACTGTCTGCGACGTCTTGTCCCAGGATCGTTGCTCAATAAGGCTGTGATTGCGGGAATCTCTTTTGACATTTTGTCTTCCTTACTCCTTAGGCGCATCCAGAAAGGGATGGTCCGTCGGCGCGCTCTCTACCAGGCGCGGTTGCCAGTTAATCACTTTCAGGGCGCGTTAGGCAAGACGGCCAGAGCCTGCGCGGGGCCTTCGGGAGTTGGCTGCTACCGGTAAACCTGCCGAGAATGCGGGAAAACCGGTTCAGAGGGTCGCCCTTCTCAAACTTTTGCATCCTGACTCATCGGCTGCATGAAGCCAGGTTGCGACTCCGGTCCGCGAGCCATTCAGGCCGGAGCGGCGCATCACTTGCCGGATGGATCGGCCGCGAGGCATCATTGAGGCGCCATGCAATACGAGGAGATCACCCCGGCTGAACCGCTGCCAAAGCACATTTCACCCCTCCGGCGTGAGAGTCTCTTGTCGGCCAGTCCTACCAACATTCAACCACTCCCGTGGTTGTGGAAACACTTTCCCAGGCGCTAGCACGCAGCCAGCTTGCACGAACAAATACCGCAGGGTGCCACAGCGCTCAGATTGCTCAAGCCTCTGTGTTGCCCTGCGGTCAAGTCCATTCTTCATAGAATGGCTATGGGGTCTGGTTGTGTTGGATGGTCAGATAACCCCGCGTCTTCGCCTCTTGAACTCAAGCAACTTCGCGCGAAACGCGTCGCGCCGGAACTCCATCGACAATCGACCAGTCGACATTGAACAGCGAGCGCCTCTGAACCGAGAACGCCACCGTGCCGGTGGACATCACAGCGTTACCTACCGTTGTATTCATGTTGATCAAGGACGCGGCCGCCACCAGCGAATAAGCCGGCGTCTTCGCGCTCGCATAGAACGACACCCCGTTGCGGTAGTACTTCACCGCGCCGGATTCGACCGAGATACGGAACAGATCGCCCGCTGAGTAGCTCAACTCAGACTTGTAGAGGTTGTTCTCTCTCACTTCGGCCACGCCTCGCCCGGTCAGCTTGATCGCGAAGTCTATCGCGCTAAAGTCCGTTCCCGACGGCGTGCGCGCGAGTCCGCAGAAGCCGAGTTTGTCCGTCTGCGTCGCGGTGAACTCCAGATATCCGTCGCCCGAAGCGATCGACTGCTGCGACACCGCGCCAGCGTCAGGCGTGTCGTCGCGGCCGCCGACTTTCTGCAAAGTGTTCCCGGACGCCGAGCAGTTTACGATGCCGGTCCACACGACATTCTGGCGGCCCGCTGCGGGAGGACCACTCGAGCCGGCCGTCGTCGTGAGGGTGAAGTCGCCCGAGGTTGCAAGATTTCCGGAGACGTCCCGCGACTTGACTCTATAGTGGTACAGCGTGCTCGACGAAAGACCGCTGAGCGTCGCGCTGTGGCTCGCGACCATTGCAGAGTTGAGCGAGGTCGAACCGCCATACGAAGTCGTCGTTCCATATTCGACCTGAGTGTCGCTCGCCTCATTCGTAGTCCATGTGATCGTGGCGCCGGAACCGCTGACGCCGGAGGATGCGACGCTCGATATGCTCGGGGCCGTCGTGTCACCTGGAGGCGGGGGCGGGGCC
This sequence comes from Blastocatellia bacterium, assembly GCA_041483295.1. Lineage (GTDB taxonomy): Bacteria > Acidobacteriota > Blastocatellia > UBA7656 > UBA7656 > DASYSA01. The sequence goes on from JBGPFL010000011.1 coordinate 8,938, forward strand.
GAACCGCCGCCCGAGATTCGCACGATGAACACATCGCGGCGAGTGCGACTGCCCCAGTTGCTCGTGTATGCCGCGAAACGGCCGTCGCGACTGATATTCGCCCGCGGCTGATCGTAGTAGCTATAGTAGATCGAACGGTGATGAGCAATACGGCGTACGCGGCCGCTGCCATCGGTTGCCACCTGGAATATCTCGTTGTGAAAGACTCCCGCAGGCACCGACCCGATGTTGAAGTTGCTGATCATCGCCCAGCCTTCGTCGTTGGCCAGCATCGAGACGTGGTTGCCTTGAGTCCAGTCGTTTCCGAAGCCGACAATCTGCTGAAACTGATGCGGAGTGGCCAGTCTCCTGAACGTGAATCCGTTGTTGAAATTGTCGTGTCCGACGACGATCCCCGTACCGCTGTCCGAATGGCCGGGCGAGTAGTCCGGACCTGCATCCGTGAGGTCTGCACTCGAGCCAGTCTGCAGGTCGATGATTCGAACATCGACTCCACCGCCGAAGTCGGCCTTGGCATTCAGGTATCGGCCCGACTTGTCTATCTGAACTTCGTCGACGCCGGGCATGCTGGTGTTAAGCAGGATCCGGTTCTGATCGCGCCGCCACACCACCCATCCAACATTGGAATAGTTCGGGTCCCTTCGCGTAAAGGCGATGATGTTGTCGTCAATGCTGCGGCTCATCTGCCACATGTGACCCGCCGGCAACTCACCGGTGAAGTCTTTGATCAGGTTATAGGTCTTCGCCGTCACATCGTAGGCATAGAGCCTGAGCGCGACGTGCGCGAAGATTATGTTCGGGTTGAGCGCGCTCCACGTCAGGTCTTCAGTGTTGGGCCAGCCGCCTCCGGGCGCCTGCTGCGTGAACATCGGCTCCTTGCTCAGAATCTGGAACGCCTCCGGATCGAAGCGATAGAGCTTGGGTGTGTCGTCGCAAGCGACAAAGAACCGGGTGCTGTTCAAGTTGAACGTCGGCCAGTATGAATAGGCGTTCACGCAAGAGGTGCCGTCGTTCTCGTCGGTCACTCGCATGACAGTGGTTCGGAAGACCGGATCGACATACGTTCCACCCGCCCGAGGCAGCGCGGGCGCAGCCGGTTCGGGATAGACATTGCGATCGGTGATGAGGGTCGTGCCGGTTCCGCCGCTCGATTGAGTCGTGAAGGTGAAATCGCCGGAGGTCGCCAGATTCCCCGCGGCGTCTCGCGATTTCACGCGATAGTGGTACGGTGTGCCGGCGGAGAGTCCGCTGAGCGTCACACCGTGGCTGGTAACCATAGCGCCTGCCACAGCGGTGGATGCGCCGTAAGCGGTCGAGGTTCCGTACTCGACCTGGCTATCCGCAGCCTCGTTCGTGCTCCAGGAGACCGTTGCCGCGCTGCTGCTGACGCCCGAGGTTGCGACAGTTCCGATCACAGGCGGCGTTGAATCAGCCACCCCTGCTGTCGTGAAGGTGTCGTCACCAGAGACGCCCAGGTTGCCGGCGGCGTCTTGCGACTTCACGCGATAATGATAGAGCGTGCTCGTAGAAAGTCCCGTGAGGGCGGCGCTGTGGGCCGTAACCATCTGGACACCGCTGGGCGCGGAGCTTCCGTAGGCGGTCGAAAAACCGTACTCAACCTGGCTATCGCTCGGTTCATTGGTGTTCCACGAGACGGTGGCGCCGTTTGCGGTGACGCCCGAAGTGGCCACCGAACTGATCAGCGGGGCCGTGGTATCGGCGACTCCCTCTACGATTACCAGCGCCGAGGCGCTCACGCCGAGATCCGCGACGCTCGTCGCTTTGACGATGTAGGTCCCCCCGATGTTCGGCGCGCTGTAGAAACCGGTGTTTGTTATGGTACCGGAGGTAGCGCTCCAGGTGACGGTCTTCTTGGTCGCGCCGGTTACCAGTGCGTAAAACTGGCGGGACTGGCCGGGCTGCAGCGTGACTCTGCCCGGGCTGATCGAAACCAGAGTGCGAGTGGACGCCCCCTTGATCGTTGCATTGTTTATCGTGGAACTCTTGTCCAGAAGCGAGGCGGTAACCAACAGCGGGTATTGAGGCGCCGCGTTGCTGGTATAGAAGAGGCTGTCGCCTTTATAGTAGTTGACCACCCCTGCCTCGACCGCTACACGAAACTTGTTTCGGGACTTGTATTTTATCTTCGCTTTCAGCGAGCCGTTCTCGCGGACTTCTGCCTTCTTGTTGGCGCCCAGCTTGATGGCGAAGTTGATATCGCCGCCGCTCTGGTGGATCTCATTTGTGTTGCTCAGCCCGCACCATCGCTCTGTGTCGCTTTCCGAAGCAGTGAATTCAACTTCTCCGTCGCCCGTGGCGATCGACTGGATCGAGTTTGCCGAGGCGTCGTCGGACTGGTCTTTACCGCCGGTCTTCTCCAGCGAGTTGTCAATGGCGGTGCAATTGACCTCGTTGGTCCATATCAAGGTGTCTGCGGCGGCTGCTGTGCTGACCAGCGCCGCGATGAACACATCCTTGTGCGAACCGCCCGAGCCTGAGTTGAAGATGAGGAAGCGGCCATCGCGAGATGCCCCCGCGCGAAGGTTCGTCAATTCGGTCCACGAGTTCGTGCTGCGGTCGGCGAGTCGCTCAGCCGCGGCGCCCCCGCTCCTGGGCACGCGGATCACACTGTCGCCGGCGGTTCTCCATTCGCCTACAATTGGCGCTGCGTCCCGGGCGCTTCGAGAATTGGGATTCGAGTCGTCCGGCAATCGCAAATAGAGCATGCCGGCCGCGGAGTCGTAATGCCACTGAGCTGATTCGAGGTCAGTATCATTGCGTTCGGACAGCTCCTGTCCTTTGTAGTGAACGAAGCCAACCGCCCCGTCGCGCTTGGCGCGAGCCTTTCGATAGACCGCCGTGCCCGCGAGCCCGACCCATCCCGCGCTCTCGGTCCTGCCGGGATGCACGCCGACATAGATGTAGCCGCCGCTTGAGACTATTGCGGCGCTGACTCCATTTCGGGTGTCAAGGACGTTTGAGAGATCGCCCAGTGAATCCGACTCAGGCGAGGTCTGCCTGCGCAAGTCGATCGATTCGCTCGGCGCCGATTGAATGACGGATACGTCAGTCCGGTAATCCCACACGCGCTTCCCGTCGCCGGTGACCACGACCTTCGAGCCGCTCCTGTCGAGGCGCACATCATCAAGTCCGGAAATGCCACTCACCGGGTCGGCGGCCTCGAGCCTATAAGTGTGATCCGAGGCCCGGTCCCAGGCTACGACATACCGCCAGGGCGCCTGGCCCGACTCGCGCCATATGAATGCAAAATGATTGTCGTCTACTGCGGACTTGGTCAACTTCCGGGCCTCGCCCGCAGGCAACTCATCCGAGAAATCTTTGAGCAGGACGTAGTCTCTGGTCCGTGTGTTATAGGAATAAATTCGTGCGGCGCTGCTCGAATCCGCCAGGCCGATCAAGGTATTGCGGTCCCTGGCCGACCAGGTTGAGCCGTCAAACTGAATCGGAATGTCGCCGAACAGCGGACCCTCTTTTTGAAACCTGAGATCTTCAGGTTCGAAGTTGTAGAGGGTAGGCGTCCCGTCGAGACTGACAAAGAAGCGGGTCGCGTCGAGGTTGAAGCTCGAAGAGCCGGCGTTTGAAACCTGCGCATCGGCGCCATCGCGCTCGTCGGTGACGCGGACTATCCTGGTTCCAAACTCGGGATCTGTGATTACAGACCCTGCCTCGGGAAGCAACGAGTCGACTATCATCGCCGGCTGCTCTGCAGAGCCGTCCAACTGCGCGTGGGTCGCGCTGGTGCCGAGGACAGATACGATAATCAGGCAGAAAACAAGCATCTGGCTCTTCACTCTGCGGAGTGAAGCAAAGAAGGAGAGTATACTATTTTGATTTTCCATCTCATACCCCATAGCCATCGGCCTAGCTGGACCAGTCGTGCTGGACGCAGTCTGGCGATGATCAAAAATACACACGGCTCACGCCGCGATCAGATGTGACCCGGATGAGGGGGACATAGACAGTTGTTGCTGTGAGATGGACCTTCAGGAGGGATTCATCTCACTTCGGCAGCCAGACATTCTTTGGGGCAACGATGAAACAATGAACGAACGACGACCCGCTCATTACTACTCGTCGTTTCCTCTAAGACCTTGGCTTTGCGACCCAGGATCACTCCTGGTGTGCCATTTATCGGTGAAACGACCACACCGCACGCTCCTGTGAGAAGAGATGCGGCGCGGGATCGATCAGATCGGTAACAGATTGTGGATGGGCTTACCGCCCCTGAAGCAGCTAGTCGCGAGTGCCCAGCCACCATCTGAAACAGAGTTGACCGTGCAAACAGCAGATAAACGTCTTTAACCGGCGCTTTCGCTACCCAGGGGACTCAACCGATCTGGACTCTTACGATAGTAGCGCATGGCAAATGTTGTACCGTACCCAAAAGGGTGATGGGCTACATAGTCAGTTTGATCGATGAGCCGAGTTTCTCCAAGAATAGCGCGCTCTGCGGATCGCGTCTGTTTCTGCGTCTCTCAGAAACTGTCAATCATCGGTTGACAGTTTTTACCATGGCCCACTGTATTTTTTACCTTCCGTGTGCGCTTTTCTTGCAGGTACCTCACACTTGCTGGTTAATGCAGGGCATCCTCGTGGAAACTTTTTAGAATCTGGAGACCAATAGGCATTTAGCCAAGTTGGACGGTGCCGGTAAGTCGGTTGGCGGCCCTTCGCTGCCCAGCCATCCTGCGCCACTCCTTGGTGAGATATGGAGTCGATCATCGAAGCGCCAGCACTCGATAGGCCAATTAGCACTCCCTCGGCCTTCTCACCGCGTCCCCGAGGTCCAAGCGCGACCGGAGCGATGTGGGTGATCGTGCTCGAAGACTGGACCGCGCTCAACCACTACCTCCAGGAGTGGGAGGACCTGGCCGAATCGGCGCTCGAGCCGAACCCGTTCTACGAACCCTGGATGCTATTGCCGGCGCTCGAGTCATTCAGCGGCGGCCGAAGTCCGCGGATCGCGCTCGTCTTTGCCCCTCATCCCCTGAGAAAACTCGACCCCCCGATCCTGTGCGGGCTGTTCCCGCTCGAAGTGCGACAGCGTTACAGAGGCCTTCCAATCAGACATTATCGGCTGTGGGATCATAAGTATCTCTCTTTGTGCACGCCGCTCATTCGCGCGGAGTACACACGCGATTGCCTTGGAACCTTCTTCGATTGGGTCGCCACGAATCCCGATGGCTGTTCGCTGATCGAGCTTGGATCGGTCTCCGGAGAGGGCCTTTTCAATCAGGCGCTCGTGGACACTCTAAATGAGCGAGCCAAACTCTCGTTCGTATCGGACTGCTTCACTCGGGCGCTTTTTCGGCCCAGGCAGGATGCAGACTCGTACCTGACTGCGGCGCTCAGGGGCACCCATCGAAAGGATCTGAGGCGAAAGGAGAAGCGCCTCTCCGACGCAGGACTCGTGGAATATGACGAGCTCGATTCAGATGGCGACATCGAACGATGGACGCGCGAGTTTCTGGATGTCGAGGCCAGCGGTTGGAAGGGGCAGGAGGGCAGCGCCCTGGCGGCCGGCGAGGCGTCCCGAAGTTTTTTCGTCAGAGTTGCGAGTTCAGCATTCAGTCGCGGCCGACTGATGATGCTGGCTCTGCGCTTCAATGGCCGCCCGATCGCGCTCAAGTTTAACCTGCTCGCGCGTTCCGGGGCCTTCTCTCTCAAGATCGGGTACGACGAGAGCTACGCCCGATTCTCGCCCGGTTTACTTCTGGAGGTGGAGAACGTGAGGCGCCTTCACGAACGCGGCGATGTCGAGTGGATGGACTCCTGCGCAGTCTCAGAACACTTCATGATCAACCGGCTATGGCTGGATCGGAGAACGATCCAGACTGTGCTGATTCCGACCGGGAAAGGGGCGGGGGACTTGTGGGTGTCGATGATGCCTCTCGTTAGATGGCTGAATCGCCGGCGTCTTACCCTTACGAACCGGAAATCAAAGAAATCGAACTAATGGAGGATTGAAAATGAGTTCCGCACCGACTCTGCAGAATGCGACTCACAGCGCCATAGCGCCGAGGATCGGCGTCGCCAGATCAGAGACGCAGCCCGGCGCTCCGATGCTCGACATAGACGTCGATACATTTAAGGCCGAGTTCAACCGATATGCGTTCAAGGTCCGCCACACTCTGGCCGGAGATCCGCTGTTCAGCATCCCGAGCCTGATCGATCTTTCAAAGCGACTTCCGGAAGACAGCATCAAGTACAATTCGGGCGGCATTCCAGTCGGAACCGGGCTTTATGAAGCTCCGCAGACCGGGCTTTCAAAGGAAGAGACCCTTCGCCGGCTTGAGGACTGCCAGTCGTGGATGGTGTTGAAGAACGTGGAGCAGGTCCCCGAGTATGCCGAGCTGCTGAACGGATGCCTCGACGTAGCGGAACCGCTGTGCACGGCTGCCGGCTATGGCATGTTCAAGCGCGAAGGATTCATCTTCGTATCCTCGCCGGGCTCGGTCACTCCGTTTCATATAGACCCCGAGCACAACTTCCTGCTCCAGATTGCAGGCAAGAAGACGATCGGTATCCTTGACCGCGTCGGACGCCCCCTCCTCGAGGAAGAGGAGTTCGAGGACTTCTTCACGAACAGTCACTACTCCCCGGAGTTCAAAGACGAGTACAAGCAGATGGCGTCCAGGTTCGATCTGACCGCGGGCGAGGGTTTGCACTTTCCGGTGACCACGCTTCACTGGGTCGAGAACGGCGACCAGGTATCGGTCTCCTTGAGCATCACGTTCAGAAGCGTGCAGGCCGAGCGGAGAGGCATAATCTACGAGGTCAACCACAAGCTACGAAGATGGGGGATCAAGCCTGCGCCGTACGGCAGCGCGCCCGCCCGTGACTCGGCAAAGTACCTGGCTTTTAGGGCTCTCAGAAGGACGCGTAATCTGATAGGCAGGTTCAGGCACGAGGAACATAAGGCAGGGTATTGATCCGGCGGTTGAACAACCCTGAGCCGCACTCCGGCAAAAATGCTAGAGCAGTCACCAAGTCGCTCCCACCTGCAGGTTAGAGGCAGGCCATCAGACTTGAGAATCGGAGCGGCGCCAGATCACAAAGTCGCCCTGACCCGCTCTCACTTCTTTTCGCTTCAGATACACCGCCACAGACTCAATGCCTTGGCCCCCAATCTCAGTTCACCGACAGGCGTCGGTTTGCACTTTAGTTAGAGAGTATTTCGCAATTGCGGAGCACCCACTGTAGAATTGAACCGTGGTCAAGTGGCGCGGTTTCATACCTTCTGACTTTGAGTGTGATTTCGAGAATGACAAACTGGCCGTTCATCACGTCACGTTGGAGGAGGCCGTGGAATGCTTCTTCTCAGATTTCGAGGTGCGTCGAAACAAGAGGTAAAAAGATCGGTATCAACTCATCGGTGAGACTCTTGGCGGGCGCCAGCTCAAGATTATCTTTCAACTCAAAGCTGGCAACGTTGTTCGAATAATCACAGGATGGCCGTTATGAACTCAATCAAGAAAGCAGCGAGGAAACGTCTCTCAGAACAGGAAATCGACGGGATTGTGGAATTGCAAGCCGATGATGATTCGGCCTGGGAAAAGCCGATTCGGGCTCGCAAAAAGAGGCCGGCATCTTTGTCTATTCCGGCTGATTTGGCTGCACGCGCTGCTTTCCTGGCGCGGCTACATCGAGACAAGAAGTTAGAGGACTGGGTGACACGAGTAATCAAAGAGCGAGTGGAGATGGAAGAGTTTGCTTTCATCGAAGCAAAGCGTGAAATGTCGTCAAGGAACGGCGCCTAAGTGTCCGAGCAGTGCTCTTAGCTTAATCTGCTGAATAGTGACGTCGCTGAAGAATCTTGTGCACAGCGAGCTTTACGCCGGGTGGAACTATCGCTCTGGCCCACGATTTAACTCTCTGCCTGGCGCCTTCAAGACCTGCGTAGATACGCGCCCGCGGCCCAGGCCTCATCGACGTCAACGTCAACGTCTCACGGCCCGACTTACTCCACGTGTCCTTGTATTGACTCTCTCCACCCATGAAGTCGAACTCGGCTACGCAGTCGTCTTCGACGCAAGCCTTGATGCACAACGCCGATACCACACGGCCCAGGGCGTCCTTCAGATGGGCCGGATCGAACCCTTGTTGAAACCCGTACACAATCCCGTTCTCGTAGAACGCCACCTTCGCCGCGGCAATCCGTCCATCCAGCGAAAGCGTCCACAGACGCAAGCGCCCCTCCGCCAAACTGGCTCTGGCAGCAGCTCTCAGGAACGACTCGAATCCCGGCAGCGCAAAGGACCCCGGCTCGCCAATCGACTGCCAGCGGGCTTGATGCAATCGTACAAGCGCATCGAGGGCCGGCTCCAGTTCCTCTTCCGTCCGCACGAGGCGGAATTCCAACTCGTACGCCTCGCTGACTCTGCGAAGGCCGCGCAGCACGTTCCTTCGAGTCGACTTGCCAAGGTTGCCCAGAAGGGTCTCCCAATCGGTGCTGGTATCGACCATGTGGCTGCGATCGAGACCTTCGGTGCGTACCTCCCAACCCAGCGCCTCCTTGAAGTGCGGAAGCACGGTGGAGGCTGCGGGAACAGTGTTCAGCCACAACCTGTCCCAATCGCCGCGCCCGTTGAGAAAACCTGCGACGGTCTCCGCCACCAATCGCTCGTATCCGCGTCGAGCAATTATGTCCAGAAACTGGCTGGTCTCGGTGAAGACGCCGGTACCCAAAAAAAGCACTTCGCGGACGTGCGGGATGCCTGCCGTTCGAAGCTGCCGCCAGTAGAAGGGAGCCAGACCAACTAACCGGCCCTGTTCGTCGCGACAGGTGATGACCAGCAGATGGCTGCCGGGAGGCGCATAGCTGCGCCACCAAAGCCGATTCCATGAACAGCGAAGAAAGAAGACTCCCTGGTCGCTCACATCGAGCAGTTGATCCCATTCCTCATGCAGGAGATCAAATGCATCCTCGCGGTTCAGCGCTTCCGCGTACAAGACTTGAGATAACTGAACGCTCAAATACAATCCCTCAATTCGTGATGCGTGATTCGTGATTCGTGATTCGTGATGCGTGATGCGTGATGCGTGATCCGTCGGGTGCGGTGTCTGATATCGCCGCTTGTCACGCATCACGCATCACGCATCATCATGTCCTTAGCTAAATAGCCTAAACTCGCTGTTTTCCACTTTTAGGCCTCACCTTTTCGCAGCGAGGGCACGCTGGTTATGAAATCTTCAAGCGATTATCCATTTAACTTAGCTGAGGTCGTCGACCTCACTCAAAAACGAGAATCGCGAAGAGGTAACAATGGCCA
>JBGPFL010000012.1:0-18209 GCA_041483295.1 Blastocatellia bacterium
GTCATGCTGCGTTATTGGCGGCCCTTACTGCCCACGTAGACGACCCCGACTGCGAGATCGTCGTTGTTGCGCCAATCCTTCTTGTGACATTCTGTCAGAAACTTGCTGAGGCGACGTTTTACGAACGCTCCGCAGAAGCTCTTGAAGCCAAGCAAGTCCCTCAGGATTCTTTCGCTTTCAACCCGTTCGACTTGCCTGGTTGTTTCGGTCTGGACCATCTGAACAAAAGATTCGACTCCATCTGTTATCACGGCCACGTACTCGTAGTCCGAAGCGTCCCCGTTGAACACCTCGATCGCATCGACGCTGGTGCGCGTTCCCAGGTCAACAAAGCCTTCGCGCGAGGTCAAACGGAGGTGGCTCACATGTTTCGCGTTCGCTGTTAACTTCTCGAACACCTGTAGGCGCTCCGGTTGCTGCGAGTAGCTCGGATAACGCGGCCGGCTGTCGGCGAAGGAGATCGAATAGACGTCCAGGTCGCCGCACCGCGATTGCAGCGCGATTGTTCCATCGCCATAGCACGCGGCAGTAACTCTGTCGTCAGATACATAGACCGTCAACAAGGTCGCGTCGATCGAGCAAGCACTTAGATCGATCAGTCGAGCCTGCTTCAGCGCCATCCGAATGGCGTCGTCGTAAAGGTCGTTCACGCTGGACTCGGAGAACTCGCCGCGCGCGAGCAATAATCGCTGAGCAGCCTTCACCAACAACCGAGCGCCGATGTCTGTGTCCGGAGACGACGAGCAGCCGTCCGCCACTATCGTGTACGAGTTTGGTGCTCCGTCCTTCTCAATGAAGCCGGCAACCGCATAGTCCTGGCAAACGGCATGGCTCCTCCCGATCACGAATGCGCTGTCTGCGTTCATAGAACCCCAATCTGAGCGGTTTGTCTCACAAGCTGACGAGCAGTGCTCGCCCGAGAGAGTTATTGTCAATGCGCCGCCGTGACGGATGGACAGGGCGTGCGAAAGATTGCAAGCGGCGCGGGCTAAGCGGTGGCCGTTCGGATGCACCGCTCACATTAAGGTGAGTAGAGGCTGGGAAGTTTTCAGTTCTCAGTTGTGATGACAATTAACAGCTGAAAACCGAAAACTGAAAACTGAAGACTTCCCAACCTCTACTCTCCTTGGGTCGATTGATCGCACTCGAATGTCCAAACTCCAGGGCGCGGGATAAGCCCCGCCCCCGCCCGTCACCGCTAGAACACGAGCGACTGCGAAGGCCCGCCAGTACCCAGAGCCTGTGACTGTGCGCTAATGCTTTGAGAGACGAATCGCGCCAGGTTCGCAAGGGTCTTTGGGTCGGCGTTGTCTATCTCGACGTATTGACTGAACCCCGCATCCTTATGGAGGCCGTGCAAGTATCGGCTCACCGACCGGTCCTGTACGTTGACCCCAATCAGGATCGAGACAAGCGACTCGAGCGCCTCTGAGGACACGGCCTCGGCGAGCCGCTGTTTCACTCCCCTGGCCGTAACCTTAGAGACATTGTCCACCCCATCGGTGATCACGAAGAGAATCGCATTGGCGGAAAAATCCGCGCCGGCCAGCCGCTGCCCGTAGTCGATCACCGCAGACATTGCGTTCTCAGTAGCGTCGTAAAGCGCGGTACTGCCGCCGCAGGTGAGGATGCCGCTGTAGTCCCCTGTGTTGCAGTTTTCGAGCAGCTTGAAGCCGTGTACTTCGCTGAGATTGTCATTGAACCGGATGAGCCGCAGCATGAGGTTGTCGGCTCGCGGTGAGTACTTGCACGCCTCGACGATCTTGGCGATTGCGGCCTCCATATCGAGCGCAAAGCCGTCAGTGCTTCCACTGACGTCACAGACGATGGTCGCGATCGTGTATTCCGTGGCGCCCAGGTGCTCGATTCGAGTAGCCGAGTAACCATAGTGGCTGTTCGGCAGACTGTTCTGATCAATAGTTGCGTCATTCAGAAGTGGCATTTCTTTTCCTCCTTCTCACGACAAGAACTCGGTCGTGGTTGATAGTTGCATTCCCCGGGAGGTCATTTCTCTAATCAACGCCTCGCCATGCGATTCGAACCCCGGTATGTCGCTCGACGCGTCAGTCAGCAGCACGAGCTTCGAGATGAAGCTGTCGTCCCCGAAATTGTTGGCGATATCGCGAACCGTGTTCGCCAGGCAGTGAGTCCGCGCCTCGCCTGCTATTGCTACCAGGTCGGCGTTCTGGAGCGTCTCGACAAGCCGAGTGTTCATCTGGGTCGCAGCGTCACTCGGATCGGGAACGTCCGCCTGCACCGCCGAGTAATGCTCGGTCAGGATGTTGCTTCCTTTGGTCACGTAGTCGACGAAGGCAAAGCGCTGCTCCCACTCCTGAAAAGCGCAAAAAAGCTCCGGCTGCACCGCGTGCCCGGGGCTGCCGATCAGGCAGTGAGGATTCCAGATAGTCAGCGCGTATCGGCCGTTCTGTTCGAGCTTGCGCACGTAGTCCAGAGCTCGCCTGTACAGGCCGGGCCGCGCAGTAGTCCAGACGCCATTTTCGACTTCTGCTCGGCTGATGCTGGTAAAGACGGGTGGGTGCTGGCCCCTGGAGTCCTTCCAGAAGATCGGGTGTGCGATGTGAATCGAGTGGTGCGAGTCGAGCGTCACGTGAATGTCGTCGATCTTGTCTTTTAGTCGCCTGATCATTGCGGCCAGGCGGCCCATATCTGCCTCGGCGCCAGGCACGTACAGCGCGCCGCGTGGGTCGCAAAAGTCGATCTGCGGATCGATGACCAGGACTTCTATTCTCTTGCTCATAATTTCACCTCTTACCAAATTAGTTAGCGTCAGTCATACGCTAAGATTCCGAGCCAAAAAAAAGCGCGGGCCAGAAGCCGGCGCCGAATCGACGCCGGGGTCAGAGCTCGAAGCTCAAGCCCCGGCTGGTTAGCTGTTTGTACTTGCGAACGTCGAACTTGTATAGTCGCGCGGCGCGATGCGGCACGCCCTTCTGCATCTCGCCCAACTCTCGGAGCACGTTCATGCTGAAGATCTTCTTCCTGAAATTGCGATTGTCCAGGGTCCTACCCAACACGATCTCGTAGAGCTTCTGGATTTGCTTGATGGTGAACTTCTCCGGCAGCAGTTCGAATCCTATCGGCGCATACGTGAGCTTGCCCCGCAGCCGGTTCAACGCAACCTCGAGAATTCTTGCGTGGTCGAAGGCGAGACGCGGCAACTGGTTTGCGGGAAACCACTGCGCACGGCGCGCATCGGTCGCGGCCACAACCGAGTGTTTGTCGGGCGACACAAGCGCGTAGTACGTAACCGATATCACCCACCCGCGTGGGTCGCGCCCCGGCTCGCCGAACGTGTAGAGCTGTTCCAGGTACACGTCGGCGATGCCGGTCTCTTCGCTCAACTCGCGCGTTGCCGCCTCATCCAACGATTCACCATTTCGAACAAACCCGCCCGGGATCGCCCACGTCCCGGCGAACGGTTCCAGGCCGCGCTCGATCAGCACCACCTTCAGCGTGTCTTCATCCAGATCAAGCCCAAAGATCACGCAGTCGACCGCGACACTCGGCATCTCGTATTCGTAGGTGAAGGCCATTTCAGTCCACCTCCTGTTCCCAGTCGCTGACCCCTCGCCGGTCTCTGATCATCTCTTCCCTCTCGATGTACAGCGACTTCTCCAGTCCAACGAAGTACTCGTCGGGGTTGTCGAAGCGCTTGATGCCGTCGGTCAAGTGGTCCAGCTCAACCTCGCGGTGCGTCCGTATTTCTTCGAGGCTCGGCATCTCACGAATCAGCTTCCCCTGTCGCATCACCGGCACGAGCAGGTCGTTTGATTCGGCGCCGGCTGGAAGCCTCCTCTGTCTCGTTTGATCGGCGAGACTGATCATGCTCGCGTCTTCAGGGAGATCGGTGCGCTCGTCGTAGATGACGTCGGCGATGTTTCGGGCCATGTGTTGGCGTGGCGCGCGGAAGCGTCGAGTTTGAAGGATACCTGGAATCGACGTTTTGGTCGGCTGGTCCGACAGCTTGATCTTTGGAACCCAGTCGCCGCCCGGTTTACGAATTGCCGCCAGTTTGTAGACTCCCGAGAGCGACGGAACCATCAGCCTGGTCCCCACACCCCAAATCCCAATCGCCGCGTCCTGCGTACGGAGGCTCTGAATGAGGAACTCGTTCAGGTCGTTGCTCGCCAGAATAGCGGCTTTGGTGAAGCCCGCTTGATCCAGCAGCCGGCGAGTCTGTTTGCTCAGCTTCGCGAAATCGCCGGAGTCCAGGCGGACTCCGGCCATTTCGAACCCGCCGCGTCGCAGATCTTCTCCGACCTGGATAGCGTGCCTGACTCCTTCGATGGTGCCATAGGTGTCGACAAGGAAGACACAGTTGTTCGGCAGCGTCTTGGCATATGAGCGGAAGGCGTCGAGTTCGTCGTCGAAACTCATAACCAGGCTATGGGCCATCGTGCCCTTTAGTTTGCTCGCCGGGATTCCCAGATATTTAGCGGCCCAGACGTTCGACGTGCCGGCGAAGCCCCCGATGTACGCGCTTCGGGTTGCGGTGAACGAGCCATCGAAGCCCGGCGCTCGCCGGGCGCTGAAGTCATAGACCGGAGCGCCGCCTGCAGCCCAGCAGATTCGCGCAGCCTCGGTGGCAATGGCGGTCGAGTAGTTGCCCAGAGTCAGCAACGCGGTTTCGACCAGTTGGGCGACGAGTAGAGGGCCTTTCACCCGAATCAACGGCTCGTTCCGGAACATCACAGTGCCTTCGGCGACCGCATCCAGGTCGCAGTTGAACTGAATCTGCCGGAGGTGCTGGAGATAATCCGGATTGAAGATGGGCTTGCCATCGTTGCCGGGAATCGAGGCCAGGTAGGCAATGTCTTCGTCGTCAAAACGCAGGTTCGCGAGATAATCCACGACCAGTTCGAGGCCGCAGGCAACAGTGTAGCCTCCCCCTAGCGGATTGGTCCGGTAGAAGTGATGAAAAACGCTCTCCCACTCGGCCATTCCCTCGGCCCAGTAGACCTGCCCCATCGTCAACTCGTACAGGTCGGTGAACAGCGCCAGACTGTGCCTGTAGGGTAATCGTGTATATGCCATGCCGCTCCTCGCCAGCTTAGTGTTGATCGCACGCTAAGCTTAGCGTCATTATTACGCTATTAAAATTGATTTGTCAACAAGAATCTTTGTGAGGCCGGTGGCGAGCTGGTCATGGAACGGCTTTTCGACGTGGAAGGATTCGGACATCCTCTCAACCGTACAAGGTACGCTCTAGAGTTTCCAAAGCCTTTTGGCGCTTTGCCGCATCCATGCGCGCTTGCTCCGCTTTGAGCAGGAAGCACGCGCGACTTCAGCCCTCAACCATCCGAACATCCTCACCATCTTCGAGATCGGCACGGCATCGCTTGAAAGCGGTGGCTCACCTTACCTCGTCGCCGAACTGCTCGACGGTGAAGAATTCCGCGCCCAGTTGAATGACGGCGCGTTGCCGCAACGCAAAGCGAGTGACTATGCGCTGCCTACTCGGTCCTTGCGGGACCACCGCACTACTCCTAGTCGGCGAGGGCCTGCAGTCCGGCGAAGCTGCACAGGTGCGTAAGCATCAGCGGCAAAGGAAGGGTAGACATATGGCCCGAAGTCACCAGCTCCGCAAACTGCGGTCTAAGGAGGTCGATTTGCATTCTCCACACGTTGGGGTGCCGAAACCCGCCTTGAGTCGCCTAGCGTCGCTGATTGTACCCGACGCACCGTCAGGCGGCTCAGCCGAGCTTGTAATTACGATCGCGGATAAAGACGTCAACGTCCGGGAGTTCGCTGCTTACCTATCGTTGATGGATAGAATTTATGGCCGGGTCTCACCGGGCAGTCTAAGGCCTTACTCATTGACCTCCTACATGCAGCTAAGGATCACCGAAATCCGGAAGGGATCTCTTGAATTATCAATCCTTGAAGTCCTCTCTCATCTGCGAGATACATTCCCGTTTCTTACCTTGTGGCTTTTTCTGAAGTATTTCCCGATAGCATTCAAGAGTATCTCTGAGTCTGTCAAGAACCTCGCTGATGCATACAAGAGTCTTGAAGAGGCTAGGATTGTAAAGGAACGGCGGAAACAGTAAACCAAGAACCCCTTGCGCCTTTGCGTCCTGGCGTCCTTGCGTTAGATGAAAATGCCATCAGTCGCCATATCGTCGACCGCTGCATCGAGACCCTAACTGTCGAATACAATCATCGGGTCGGGGTGGGGTGAACAGTCCCATTCGGCGGGGTCAAATGAGGGACGATTGCTCGTGTCGGAATCCAATGCGACTTGTCGACCCCCGCAAGAATGTCGCGAATCCAGATACTGGTGCAGTTTTGTTTTCCGCCTGCCATCGGCTTAACGACGCGCACAAACGCGACCTTGGTGCCATCGGGCGAAAGCTCAGAATGCTGATCGTTGACATCGCCAAATGTCATCTGCTGCGGCCCCGACCCATCTGGATTCGTCATCCAGATCTGAAAGTGATCAGTGTCCGGCGCCACGGCGCGATTTGACGCGAACAGAATCTTCTCGGCGGCCCAGCCTTCTTCAATACCTCGTCTTAACTCCGCGCGCATCTGCTCTCCTTGGCTCAAGACCGTGGTTTCAGTGGGACGTACGCCGACACGGCGACCTACGGCGAGCAGGACCACCACAGCCGCGAAAACGAAATCGATGCGGTCGGGCCTGCAGTTCCGCGTGCTGACAGACAGCATACTCCCCACGACGTTCCGCGTTGATGACGTATCGCTCCGATGGGCACAGTGACGATTGACTATGAACCTGCATTAGCGTGAGGGCTGGCAAACTCTTGCCAGCCCTTCGCTTCTTCCGCACGCTTCTTCAGCACTCGTCCTCTGCCCAGAGGCAGTCAACCGAAACATTCTTTCACGACGTGATACTTCTACGAGCCAGAATGCGACTTTCAGAGATAGGAGAGGAAAGAGGGTTCGCTTTCAACTCCGCATTTATGACGTAAGAACCATCCTTAGGAGGACGACAATGAATAGTCATTGTTTCGATGAGAGTCGAGAAACTTGGCGGTCCTAACATTGACGGGAAACAGTAGACGAGAAATTCGAAGCAGAGTGGCTAGCGGGCCCTCTCGCTGGAGGATCATCATGAGGAATAGAACAAGCCATACGACCTGCGCCATCGCTGTTGCAACGGCAATCATTCTTTTGACAGGCTTGCTCCCACTGCCGGCTTATAGCCGTTCTGCGTCGGCAAAGACGGTCGCAGGCAGCCCTTCGACCTCAGGGCCCACGTTGCAAGGCGAAAAAGCTGTGCAGCATCTGAAACAGCAAGGACTCTATGACTCGCTCAAAGAGGCCGTTGCAGCAACCCGCTATGAGATTCGCTGGGACGATCAGCCCGCCGGAGCAGAGATGCCCGCGGCTTACCACGCGACTAACCCAGCGCAGCGACTGAGCGCCTATTTCACTCCGACCGAGCTGCGTTTGGTGCAACTCAAGGCTAGCCCGGCCGGGAGTGATTCAGAGACCCCAAAACATTCTGACTGGCAGGCAGCGATGAGGTTAGTAGGCTATGGCTACGGCGATAATCTCGTGCCTGTTGCGGCGGGCGAGCTTGCGGCTCAAGAAGACCGCATCGAAATTCATAGATCTGCAATCGTCGAGTGGTACGCCAACAAAGCGGAGGGGCTTGAACAGGGTTTCACGATTGATGCAGCGCCGGGACCGAAAGGTGATGGGGAGCGGCTGCGGCTAACGCTTGAACTGACTGATGACTTGAGCACTGAGATAGCTGAGGAAGGCCGGGCAATCGCATTGAAGCAAGTAAATGGAAATGGGTCGCTGCGCTATGGCGACCTCTACGTCACTGACGCCAGTGGCCGAGTCCTGCCATCGCAGATGAGCCTGAGGGCAGGGCGAGTGTTATTGGAAGCGGACGATGAGGGTGCGGCGTACCCCGTGACGATTGATCCAACTTTCACACAGCAGCGTGAACTGATCGCAAGCGACGGCGCGGCTCTTGACGTCTTTGGCAGCTCGGTGGCAGTCAGCGGGGATACGGTCGTAGTAGGGGCATATGGTGATAGCATCGGCTCAAACAACAGTCAAGGCTCGGCATACGTATTCGTGAGAGGCGATGGCTCGTGGATCCAATCGCAAAAACTTACTGCAAGCGACGGCGCTGCTGATGACACTTTCGCCCAGTCGGTGGTAATCAACGGCGACACAATCGTGGTTGGAGCGTATGGTGACGACATTGGCTCCAACATCAATCAAGGCTCAGCATACGTTTTCGCCAACAGCGCCGGCATCTGGAACCAACAACAAAAACTCATCGCGGCCGATGGCGCGGCTGACGACGATTTCGGCTGTTCGGTTGCATTAAGCCGAGATACGCTCATCGTAGGCGCATACCGGGCCGACATTGGCTCGAAGCCCGACCAAGGTTCGGCCTACGTATTCGTGCTAAGCAACGGTTCCTGGCTCCAACAACAGAAACTCGTCGCCGGTGACGGCGCGGCTGGAGACAATTTCGGCAATGAGGTCGCAATAAGCGGCGACACAGTCATCGTAGGGGCGCACTTTGCCGACATAGGCGCCAACTTCGATCAAGGGTCTGCATACATATTCTCCAGAACCGGTAATTCCTGGTCACAGCAACAGAAACTCACGGCAACCGACGGCGCGACTGATGACCGTTTCGGGGATTCGGTAGCAATCAGTGGAGGCACAGTTGTAGTTGGGGCATTGTATGACGACATTGGCGCCAACAGCGATCAAGGCTCGGCATACGTATTCGTGAGAAATGGCAGCGCGTGGAACCAGCAGCAGAAACTCACAAACCGCGGTGGTGGGAGCGTATTTAGATGACATTGACGACTTCAACAATCGAGGTTCAGCATACGTCTTCGTCAGGATTGGAAGCTCCTGGACCCAGCAACAAAAACTCACGGCCGGCGACGGCGAAGCCGGCGACCTATTTGGAACCTCCGTAGGAATCAGCAAGGATGCCGTCATCGCCGGGGCTTCTTCTGTCGACATAGGCTCCAACAGAAATCAGGGCTCAGCATACGCCTTCACTCGGTCATGCCTCGCGCCGAACATTACCACTCAGCCGAATAATCAATTGGTGTGTGCCGGCTCAGCGGCAGGCTTTTCGATGACGGCTACAGGCACTGACCTCAGCTATCAATGGCGCAAGGGCGGAGTGCCCCTTTCTAATGGCAGGAACGTCTCGGGCGCGACCTCCCCAATCTTGACCCTCAATCAGGTGGGCACAGGCGATGCCGGTTCATACGATGTCGTGATAACTGGGGTCTGTGGGACTGTGACCTCCATCGGGGTGACTCTGACCGTCATTGCCTCTGCGATCTCTCCGACTTCCGCGAGTTTTGGACCCGGCGGTGGAACCGGAAGTGTCAACGTGACATCGCCTGGGGGCTGCGTCTGGGTGGCAAGAAGCAATACTGGCTGGATCACGATAACCTCGGGCAGTAGCGGCATCGCTAATGGCACAGTCAACTATTCCGTGAGGGCTAATCCGCTCATCTTTGCTCGCACAGGCACTATGACCATCGCAGGTCAGACGTTTACTGTGTCGGAGGCGGGAGGCGTCAGGTAGGCCGTTACTGCCCCGATGCTGTGTTGTAGTGCCGAGCACGGGCTTTCTTCTTCATAGACGCGTTGGAGGAGCGAATGGATTGAACTCCCCCAACGCAAAGATACGCTGACCTCACCCTGTTAACTGGAAGCTGGTCGCCGGACGATTCTATCGATCGGAGACCAGCCTTTATTCCTGTCGTCGTATCAGCGTGTGACGGCAAGCTTCGACAGCGCCGCGTCGCACTCGGCGATTTGCCGTGACAGTTCATCTGGGCGGGTCTGCTCTGCTTTGCTGAGAATGCCACGACTCTGCATATCCAGCCACAACTGCAGGCTGCGTTGATAGGACGCGCGGGCTTCTCTTAAGGTCTGTTCCCGCATTCCGGCTGAAGCCTTCAGTGCCATCTTCAGCTGCACATCTCCCCGGAAGCGCAGGAGACTGGCTAGATCCCTACTGGTACTGGTGTCTGCAGGATTGCTGCCTAAGAGCTGTTCGTAGATGGTCGCGGCCTTGTGATAGTACTCCAGGCCCACATTAGTATCCCCGAGATCCAGCAGCGAACCTCCGATGTTATGGTAGGAACTCGCGATGCTGTACTGTGCAGACTGGTCGCTCACGTCTGCTGCAAAGAGAGGTTCACGAATTGAGAAAGCCTTGCGATGCGTCTCGAGGGCGCTTTTGTAGTCGCCCATGTTATGAAGAACCCGTCCGATGTCCTCCAGAGTGTCTGCAACCGTCTGTCGTGTGGCTCGATTGAGGGGGTCGGCAGCCGAAAGGGCCTCACGGATCGCAAGCGCCCTTCTAAGATGATCGAGCGCTCCCCGGTGATCCCCAATCGCCCTCAAGGCCCGCCCAATGTTCGCCAACGTCGACGCCAGAGCTCTTCTGGCGTCGGCATTCTTCGGATCGGCTTCCACAAGAGACGCACGAATGGCCAATGCCTTCCGATGACTCACCAGGGCGGCAGCCCAGTCGTCTTTCGTTTCGTGGATCCAACCAATGTCGCTGTGAGTAACTCCTATGTCACGCTGGAAGACCGCATTGTCCGGATTGGCACTAACCAGGGATTCCTCTATTGCGAGGGCCCTTGAATAATGCTCGAGAGCTCCGTCTGACTCGCCCCTTTCGTTGAGGCGTGCCCCGATCATCTTGTAAGTGCGCGAGAGATTTCGCCTGTTATCTGCGGCACGCGCGGGATACTTCGCCAACAGCCCCTGGTAGATTTCAGACGCCTTGCGAACGTAGTCCAGAGAGGCGTCAAGATCTGTCTCGACGGTGCCTGCAAGCTCAAAGGTGTTCGCCAGATCATAACGCACCCAGTCGTTGGTTGGATCGCCGGCAAGCAGCGCCTCCAACAATTCAAGGGCCTTGCGGCCGTACGGGATCGCTTCGGATCGCCTCCCAGTCTGGAGATAAAGCCAGCAAAGCCTATCGTAGACTTTCGCCAGCTCCCTTCGGTCGTCGACGTTGTCGGGATTTGCCCCGCACAACGCTTCGCGGATCCGTGCCTCCTTCTGATAGCTCTCCGATGCGCCTCGGGAATCGCCCAGGCTTCCACTAGAACCCTCCTGGCCCTGGATCGCTCCAACCTTGCCATAGGCATTCGCCAGCTCCCGTTGGAGCGACGTATCGCCAGAGGCTTCTTGCGCGAGACTGTCCAGGTACTGGAGCGCGGTCTTTACTAACAACTCGCGGGTGGCAGTCGAGCCGGGCAGATCACGAATGCCATCGTGAATCTCGAACATGAAAGAGTTGGCCAGCTTCCGAACATCGTTGAACCGCCTCTCGGCCCTGGCACGCTCCGCGTGCGCTGCGAACGCCTGCCAGGTGGCTCCGAGCAACGCGAGGACAATCAGGGCGGCCGCTAACACCCCGATCTTATGTCGCTTGATAAACTTCGCCGTGCGGTACGAGATCGTGTCCTTGCGCGCGATGACAGGCAAGCCTACCAGATGCCGGCGTATATCCTCGGAGAACTGCTCGACTGACTGGTAGCGCCGGTGAGCTTCCTTGCTTATCGCCTTCATCACGATGTTGTCCAAATCGCCCGCGAGCCGGCGCCGAAGCTTATCCGGGTGACCCTCTCGGTTCTTGCTTGTCGACTCTGACGTTATAGCAGTTTCGGCATACGCCTCCGCGGTGATCTTCCGCGCCGCGCGGCTGACCGCGGAGCTTGGCTTCACAGGTTCCTGTTCGCAGATCACCCGAAACACCTCGGGTGGTGATTCGCTCGTAAAGTTGTAGGGCCGATGACCAGTCAACAGCTCGTACAGCACGATTCCGAGCGAATAGACGTCTGTTGCGGTCGTGATGGGCCCGCCCCGCGCTTGTTCGGGGCTGGCGTATCTCGGGGTCATAAGGCGAAGGGCAGTCGCCGTGGGGTCGATCGTCTGAGGATACAGTTCCGGATTGAGCAGCTTGGCCAACCCGAAGTCGAGCAGTTTCGGTACTCCTTGCTCGTTCACCAGAATGTTGCCCGGTTTGATGTCGCGATGTACCACCAGATTCTGATGTGCGTACTGCGCGGCGCTGCAGACGGCGCGAAAAAGCTCGAGTCGGTCTTTCACCGACAGGCTGCGCGTGTCACAGTAGGCATCTATGGCCTTGCCGTCGACGTACTCCATTACGAAGTAAGGAAGCCCCTCAGGAGTAGCGCCACCATCGTGGAGTCGAGCGATGTTAGGGTGGTCGAGAGCTGCCAGTATCTGCCGTTCCTGGCGGAAGCGGCGAACAATGAAGTCGGTGTCCATCCCGCGCTTGATCACCTTTATCGCGACCCGCTTCTGGTACTGGTCATCCGATCGCAGCGCGAGATAGACCGCTCCCATCCCACCGCGCCCAATCTCGCGGATCAGTCTATACGGTCCGATCTGGGTCTCCGCTTCGGGATAGCCAGCCGCCTCAGCCGAGGCCTCGGACGAGGCTTGGAACGCGGGGTGTTCAAGAAAGGCGGAGGCCCGCGACTCAAACGAAATGAGTGATTCGACCTCCCGGCGAAGCGTGTCATCGTTACCGCAGGCTTGATCCAGAAAAGTACGGCGATCTTTCGGCGTTCGCTCCAGCGCAGCCTGCATTAGCTCATCTATTTCCTTCCACCGTTTGGGGGTCATCTTGTGCCTCACTGCTCATTGCCCGCAGCAGGAATAGTTTGGCAGCTCGCCATTCTCTCTTCACCGTCACCGGCGACACCTCAAGCACATTCGCTGTTTCTTCCACGCTCAATCCGCCAAAGTATCTCAGCTCCACTACGCGGCTCTTGCGCGTGTCAAATGCCTCCAGCTCTTTCAAGGCATCGTCCAGCGCGATGAGTTCTGCCCCTCGCTGCTGGCCCACATCTGCTGCCTGGTCGAGCGAGACTTTGAAGGTCCTGCCCTCTCGCTTGGCAGCGTTTCGACTGCGAGCGTGATCTACCAGAATTCGCCGCATCGCCTGCGCTGCAACAGCAAAAAAATGCGCTCGATTTTGCCAGCGCATGTTCTTGTGATCGGCGAGCCTCAGATACGCCTCGTTAATCAGGGCGGAGGTTTGAAGCGTATCTCCGGGACGCCTGCGCCGCATATAGTAGCTGGCCATCCGGCGCAGTTCCTTATAGACAAGCGGGATCAACCGGTCGAGCGCATCTTCGTCACCTTCCCGCCATTGGATGAGCAGATCAGTGATCGTCTCGGAAGAGGACGGCACCGGAACCTCTCCTTTCAGACGCTAGCCATCGGGCGCCAAACTCGGAAACGCGCCAATTATACACCTGTTCGCGGCTCAAATCTGAAGGATGATCGTGAAGAATTCTTTAATGCAATTGAAACTGTGAAGGTCCCGGGTTCCCGCGTAAAGGCCGTACTCAGGCACCTGCGTCTGGGACTGGCGGGTAACGTGGCACGAGCTGCGCCGCCTTGTAGTTCCCGCGTAGATTTTTTTCGGCAACGTGATACTTCCTGGAGCGATATCCCGACTTTTTATCTATGGGAGACGAAACAGAATTGCTGTCACCTCCCAATTGATCTCGGCGTGCCGGCAACCGGCTGGCGCTTTAGGGCGGTTAGCCAGTTAACGCCACCCGAAGAGAAACGACATCGATGCTCAAGACGAAGGTACAGCTTGCAAAGGAGACGATCATGAAGAAACGAATCAAGCGCGCTACTTGCCTGCTAGCCGCTGCAATCATCGCCCTAACCGGCCATCTCTCTCTGCCGGCTTGTGACGGGAGATTCTCGACCGTGGCCAGGGCTGCTGCCAGCAGCTCGGCGGCTGCATTGCCCGCTTTGCAACGAGACCAGGCCGTCGAACAGCTCAAAGACCAGGGACTCTATGACTCGCTCCGTGAGGCCTTCACCGCCGCTTCCTATGAGCCGCGCTGGGAAGAGCGGCCGGCGCTGGGCGACTTGCCCCCGGCTTACCACGCTCCGAACCCGGCCCAGCGCATGAGCGCCTGCTTCACGCCGACCGGGTTACATTTGTCGCCCCACCAAACGAAGCGTGAAGCCGGGGCCCAGAGCCGGGCCTCAGCTCAGGCCGAATGGCGAGCGACGATGAGGTTGGTCGGCTACGGCTACGGAGATCGTCTCGAGTCGGTGGGGGAGGCCGAGATAGCGACGCGTGGCAACCGCGTTGAGTACCAGAGGACGTGGCCGCCGCTGACCGAGTGGTATGTCAATAAGGCCGCGGGGCTGGAGCAAGGCTTCACTCTGGCGGCGCCACCAGCGGAAAGGGATGAAGGCGAGCGGCTGCGACTAGAGTTAGAGTTGACAGGGGGCTTGCATCCGGAGCTGGCGGAAGAGGGACGCGCCATCGCCTTGAAGCAAGAGGATGGGGAGCTGGCATTGCGCTACCGCGATTTGTTGGCTATTGACGCGGAGGGGCGTGCGCTGCCATCGGAGATGAAAGTGAGCCTACGGAAAGTTATCTTAGAGGTGGAGGATGCGGGAGCGGTCTATCCGGTGACGATTGATCCCACCTTCTCCCTGCAACAAAGATTGGCGCCCTCGTTGGTGATCGGCCCCACATCGGACTGGCCGGCAGAAGGTGACGATTTTGGCCACTCGGTCGCGATCAGCGGGAATACAGCCGTGGTGGGGGCACCTGGTGACAATGCTAATCAAGGCTCGGCCTATGTGTTCGTGCGTAGTGGTACCACCTGGAGTCTGCAGCAGAAGGTGACTGCCGCCGATCGAGCAGTTGGCGACAAGTTTGGTCACTCAGTCGCAATCTCGGGGAATGCCCTCGGGAACACTACGATAGTGATAGGTGCGCCGTTCGACAACATCAACTCCTACACTCATCAAGGCTCAGCCTATGTTTTCGAGCGCATCTGGCCTGGCACAAGCTGGACCCAGGCCCAGAAGTTGACCGCGCCTGACGGGCATGCTGGCGACGAGTTCGGCACTTCGGTCGCCATTGATGTGGACGAGATGGTAGTAGGTGCATCACGGAACGGTACAGGTTCGGCACACATCTTCACCTCCTCAGATGGAGGATTCGGCTGGAACTGGAATCAGAAACTTACCGGCTTGTCGTGTGATGTAGAGTTTGGCTACTCGGTTGCGATCAGTGGACAGACGGTGGTGATAGGGGCGCCGCTTACCCAGGTTACGAGCTTCGGACATACATATCATCCCGACTACGGCTCGGCCTATGTGTTCCGCCATCGCTTGTCCAGCTGGACCCAATGGCAGATCCTGACCCCGAGCGATGCGGCGACTGGCTACCGTTTTGGCTACGCGGTCGCGATAGATGATCACAGACTGGTGGTGGGCGCGCCGTTCGCTGGTGACCAGGACACCCTTCGCGGCTCGGCCTACGTCTTCGAGGCCGTTCTCAGCCACAATTGGAGCACAACCTGGGTTCAGCGGCAGAAGCTGACCGCGAGCGATGCGGGGAATGGCGACTTGTTTGGCAGCTCGGTCGCGATCCGTGACGGCATAGTGGCGGTGGGAGCGCCGTTTGACAATCCGGACCCGCAGGTTGTTGGTAACATAGTTGGTGGCACGCACTGGTCTCAAGGCTCGGCCTATGTTTTCCCATTCGATTTGATCAGCAGAACGTGGAGTCAGCAGCAGAAACTAACCGCTGCGAGTGGATGGGGACACGCTGATGATCAATTCGGCACGGCCGTCGCGATCGACGGTGCGTTCGGCGCTACAACTGTGGTGGTGGGTGTGCCACACGACTACGTCTACGCGCCTTTCTGGCCCCTGTTGAGCCGCGCTGGGTCGGCTTATGTTGTCGTGGACTGACCGCTCTCATTCCCCAGCGATGCATTGGCTCACCGGACCATGGAGGGCTGATCAGAGGAAAGCGCGGCGATCGCAAGACCGGGGCCGGAGCAATCCCTGGCAGGTATCAGACCACAGAGCCTTCGGCCCAGCTTGGCATTAGCTCCGATAACCTGAGAATGTGGTGGCACCAATTGAAAATTAAGAATCGCCAGCAAGAACGATTACGATGGGTGGTTCGAATCCTTTCGTCGAAGGGAAAGGACGAATCGCCATAGAGAATCCATGATTCTGGATGACGATCCTCGATGTGAAACCATCCTATGCGGCGAGGACGAGACGCGGTGGACAGACGTTTCTGGGCTGTCAAGTGCGGCATCTTAACACCGGATTTATTTTGCTCTAGCAGTAGCTTAGTACGCAATTCCGCTAATGTGATTTCGGAACACGATCGACGCACATCATCTGCCAAGCGGTAACAGTCTGCCAAACCTGAATAAGCCAGCGCGTAGTTGGGGTCTATATTAATGGCTCGACCGAAAAGCTCAATCGCTTTCTTCATCCCATCTGCGTTTTTCTTGCTCCAGAAGACGCGGCCCGTCGAGTAAAGCACATAAGCCTCGGTGTTTTCACTGTAGCGTTTGGCAAGTCCACGTTTCTCCTCGCCTGTCAACCTGGGTACCAGCGCCGCGGCGACTCGTTCAGAGATGGCGTCCTCAAGGGCAAATAGGTCGGTCTCCCTCGGGTCAAAGGTATCGGCCCACAGGGGGGGAGCCGTCCTGCACTCTTACGAGCTGAACTGTCAGCCGGATACTGCCCCCGATCTGTGAATCCTGCCTTCCAGCACCGCCTCAACGCCCAACTCCTGGCCGATGTCAACGAGCTGCTTTCCTTCGAGCGAGCGCCCTGACACCGAACTGGTCGGTCGAACAATCACCTGCCTCAGATTGCTCAACCGCGTTATCAACGAATCAGCCATCCCCCGCCCTAGAATGTCGTCACCGCTCGCCTCGTCGAGGGGTTTGAATGGAAGGACCGCGAGTGACTTGCCGAATGTGCGTGACCTCTCCTCCTCAACTCCCCGGCGAAAGAAAATGACAGCCACGACCGCGGCCAACAGCCCGAGAGCGGCGACACTAACTACCGTCCTCTTCCAGCGATTCGGCGCAGAGGCTGCTGCACGTAAGAGTCTCTCGCTCGAATAGCTCTGAGGGTCTACGCTCTGGTCGTGTTCGCGGATCAACACGGTCGCTCGTTGGCGCCGTTCCATCCCAAGTCACGGGGACGCATTGCTGCGCCGCAGGCGGAATGGCCTCAGTCAAAGATGCGCCTATTCGTCTCAAAGGTTACCTTGAGAAAAAAGCTGGTCTCTCGTTGACGACTTCAACTCGGCTCTCAGTATATCTCTCTATTATAGGTGAGCAAAGTGAGTCGGAGAGTAGCGGCTCACACAAACATGGACGGAGGGAGTCTACCACCAATTGCTGGAAAAGGCGCAACAAACTCAACGGCAAACCACGGTTTTTGCGCATTGAGAAAAGAGCGACTGCCCCGCTGGTTAGGAGGATGAAAACGAGTGAAACAGCCCTGGCGAAGGCGAGCGTCGCGATCAGGCAGATAATGCCGAACACGAATTGAATCATACCTACCTATCAGTTCCCACAGGCCGCCTGTGATGCAACGCCTGTCTCTTAGAGCTTTGGTTGTCCATTACGACTTCTACTTCTGCTATCCCTATTTCTCATGACGCGGAATGGCGGGTTTATGATGCTGCCGTCTCATCTCAGGCAATGCTCGCACCAGCTAATCCATGGTTCGGGATGAGAGTTTCTCGAAAGACTTGTCGCGTTAGTTAATAGGAGACGCATTGCACAGAAGGAAATTGCAATGCACGGGACTGCAAGCACCTTGCCTTCACCAAATATTCGACTGTAGGGAGCGTGACCATGAAATCTGTCGTAGCAATGAAATTGACGCTGATCTTCTTCCTTCTGCTGTCGGCTCCGGCGGCCGTTGCCGACGATCAGGAAAAGGCCCAGAAGAAGGCTCTCGAGCAACAAGCAAATGACTTGATTAGGGAGGCCAGGGACCTGGAAAAATCAGGCCAATTGCTTGAGGCCCGCTCCCGCTATGCCGGTTCCCAGGCCTTCTGGGAAACCAAAGACGCCACCCAGGCGATCAAGCACATTGACGAAGCAATTCATAGCCGGGTAAAGGATGCGCTTCGCCAGGCACATAAGCTCTACGATCAGGGCCAGTTCAAACCCGCGGCGGAAGTGCTCGCGAATGCATTAAAACTAGGGGAATCGACCGCGATTCTCTCCTACAATCTGGCTCTCTGCTATCAGCGCACGGGCGACACGGCTGCCTCGCTGGCATACCTGGACCAGGCGGCAAGCGCAACCCCCGATCCCAAACGAAGACTCAAACTCCAACAATTGCGAACA
>JBGPFL010000013.1:0-17796 GCA_041483295.1 Blastocatellia bacterium
CCCTGACCCCTACCCTGCCAGCACCTGTTTGAAACTCTCTACTAGCGCCACCGGAGTCGGATCCACACCATCGAGAAGCGCTAGCGTGTATGAACACCAGTCCGCAAAGTTAATCGCCGCGAAGATCTTCTGAATCTTTGTCTCTCCAGGGATCTCCCACTCTCGGAATGCCACATTGTGCAGCCCTTCTTGCAGGAACACCTTCGTCATTACGTTGAAGCGCTCTCGTATTCGCGGGTGACTCGCAGAGTCGTGGAGATACAATATCCCGAAGTCTCCCTTGCCCCTATTAGAGAAGCCGATCATCTCGTTGTGATTTGCCTCCGGAAGACCGTTGAAGAACGCCGGCCGCTTTGAATTCTCGTTGAACTTTATCTTCGCGGTCCGCGCAATGGACATCCGATGTACTTCATCAGTGTAAACCAGCGGGATTCGCGGTCCCAGCCACCTGGCAAACTCCTCAGCAACCGGCCGAATGTTAACCCGGCGAAGGAAACCAATCACACTCTCCAAGTCGGCCGTCGGATCGTCCAAGAGGCCTGCTGAACTGAGCACGCGCGCAAAATAGGTCGCGAAATAGCCAACCGCCGATCTCGGCTGAAACCCCTCCGGCTCGCGCCGATATGGAATTTCAATCAGGGAGTAACCCCTCTCATTAGCCAGTGCTGCCAGTCGGCCCCCAGCTGTGATCACAACGAGATTCGGCGCCTTTTCAGGGAAAGGTTCAACGATCGAAAGAGTCTCTTCGGTGTTACCTGAAAAGGAGCTGACGACAACGAGGCTCTTCTCGTTCACCGATGATGGAAGACCGTAATGCCTGATAACCCTTACTGGAACTCCTATTCGCTCCGAGAATGCATCCATTACCAGTTCGGCAGGCAGGGCCGAGCCGCCCATACCTGCGATGATCACCTGATCGAATGGTCCTGTGGGGATTGTCGGGAGAGCTTGCTGAAGCGCGATCTCGATGTGCACCGGCGTGCGTTCGATGACGTTTGCCATACCCGAGTGGTCGAGGCGCTCAGCCAGAGATGCCAGCGTTTCTCGGGATGGTGAAGACAGAGACCGATTGGGGCCGAGATCTGAATCAACCCCCTTCCCCATTCCAAGTTCAGCCCGCAGATATACGTTTTCGATCGACATCGAGAGGCAGTCTGCCAGGGTGCGCATCAGTTGCTTGTCCATCTCGCCGAACGTGATCCCCCGCCCCTCCGGATCGAGTTTGTTCTCGACCTTCAAGATACCGATCGTCTTCTCGTAGAGTTTCAGCGGAACGGCGAACATACACCGAAAAGGCCTGCTATCGTCCCAAACCTTCAAGCTGTCCGCCTTCCCCGTGTGACTCGAGTTGCTTCTGATCTCTTCCCAACTATTTGCGCAAAACTCTTTACCGTTTGACGCAATCCAGCCTGTAATTCCGTCGAATCTGCTATCCCCGGGTGGTGCGGGGGGATCTACTCTATACGTGAGTTGCTTCCGAAGACTGTCAAGATCAGAGGGTGTCCCACCCGTCGTATACCCGCGCTGCGCCTCCAGCTCAGCCAGCCCCTCTCGTACGATGAATATCGCGCAGGCCTCGGCCTTGAATAGCTCCTGACACTTCTCCAGAAACTTCTCAAATGCGGAGAACAGGCCGGGACGACGCGCCTCGCTGATAAGTTGACTCACCAATGGCAGAGTCTTTATTACGTCAGACAGCGCGCCTGCGCTGGCAGTATCAAGTTCGTCAGGTTCCATGCGGCTTCACCGTTTGGTCATCCTCTTGCCTCAAGCCTAACAGGCGACGGAAGACTGCCACTAAGACACCAGGACACGAAGGGGCAGGAAGCGTTGTAGAATCAGGCCGGTGTGGTTAAAGTTTCTCGTTTGTTGTGTTCCCTCTCTCGTTGCTCGCTCCGCTGCATTTCGGCTGATCCGCAACGAGAAACGAGAAACGATAAACGCGCCCAACGCGGCTTCGTGTCTTCGCGTCTTCGTGGCATAATCCGGGGTTTCCCCATCCTTCCAGGTTTTACTCGCGTGGCTCACACGTCCCTTTCGGCCTGCTGTGAGGAGGAGGCCTTAAAGAAAGTTCCTACAGCCTCAAGCATCAACGGCCAAGGCAAAGCATGATTCCTCCAGAAACGGACGAAAACGTCAAGCTCCATCTTGCTCGACTCGGACCTGGGTATGGCATAACCTGTGAGAGCGTCGAGATGGCGCCGTCCCCGATACTGCGCGGGCTGCAATGAAAAAGTGGGACTCAGGGTCACGGCAACGTCGGTTCTCATGAAGACCTCGATTCATCGAGGTGTATGACAAAGGTGCGGGGTGTCCTTCGACTGTTTCAACAGTTTTCGGATTCCAGGAGAGGAAACCGTTAAAACGGTTGGCGGGGGCCGCCAGTCGAGCACCCCACCTCACTTGAACGTGAGGTGTTAATGAGATGGGCGCATCAGCACCCTCGTTCTCTCACAATACAGATAAAAAAGAGATCACAGATTGAGCACTAAGGTATTAGACCCCAATGCTCCGCTGAGCACTCGCACTTGATTAGGCCCGGCCGTCAGGTTCAGAGCGCTTCTGCTGCCCTTGATCTTCACCTTGGTGCCGGAAGCGTTCGTACTGGTGTTGAGCGGCGGCGAGACCGTCACACCGTTGATCTCAATCTGGAGAGGCTCGATTAAGCGGCTGCCATTTATCGTTAATTTTTTTCCCGTCAGCGATACGTTCGACAGTGCGGGGGCATCTGGATTTGTCGGCTCCGTCTTTAGCTGATAACCGAACGAGTCCAAAGCCAGCAGGTCATTGCTCGTTATGGCCAGGTGCTGGCCGTCGTCCAGGGTCGGGTCCATTACGCCTATTACGTGCCCCGTGAGACGATCGTCTTTCCAATGTGAGGCCTGGTTCCCATCTCCTCCCGAGCCGTCTGGTCGCCCGGTTGATAGCGCCAGCTCAGAGCTTCCTGAGAAATAGACCTGTGGGTCCCCTGAAGATAATATCCGTTGGACAGAGGCGAAGGCATCCAGAGTCGAACCCGGCCGCAGACGAAACAAGTCCCAGACTGAAACGGCCAGCGGAGAACTCGCGTCCAACTCGCGAGCGCCCGTTTCAGAATCGAATCCCAGCACGTGCCCAATCTCATGGAGCGCGATGGCATTGAAATCGAGCTTATCCGGATCGATCCCGTCGCCGGGATTGAAGTCATACCTGAAGTTCGAATTGAACCCGGTTGCGGGCGGATCGCCAAATTCGGCCTTCTCGCCGGCGGGATCGGCGGTGGCGCTTATGAATCCGAGGGCGCGCCAGGTAGCCGAGGGCGCAATCACGAAGGTCGTCGAACCGAGGTCCGTCGGAACGCTCGCGACTGGCAGTCCACCATAGAGAGCTGTCTCTCGAGGCGTTGAGGCTTGTTCGATCAACGCCTGGCGGAGGTCGGGATATATAGAGTCGTCGCCGATCTCCTGCGGGCTCGTCTCTCCAAGTACGGTTGCGCCAAACGCCTCTCCGAACCAGGTCGGCCCAAAATCGACGTCTATCGTTATCGTGATGGGCGTTGCTATGAGCGACTCCCAGGTCGCGGCGGCTGCGAGGAATCCTGCCTTAGCCTCCGGAAAATTCTCTAGCTGATTCGTGGCTCGCAGAACGATTGTCAGCCCAGCCGCCTCGGCCGATAGAGTGCGCCCGCTGCGCCTCGCAGAGATCACGTGGAGCGGCTCGCCGGCGTCATCTCGTCGCAGGCGGCGAGCTTCTTCGGGCGAAGCCTCACTACAAATGACTTTCTTGTCTACTCTGCGAGTAATGAAACCCCTTGCTTCAGGTAGCCGCGATAACGAGTGAGTGGCGCTTATGATCTCTGGTTTCACTTGTGATGTAGGGAACCCAGGATCCTGTGGAAAACTGACAATCGGCATCGTCAGCGCGAGCGCTCCCAGTAATGAACCGAATCCTCCAGACTTGACTCGCATGACTCTCGTTCTCCTTAGCCTCGCCAGCCGGCTGCCCTGAGTCGCTCAGGGAGCTTATCGACTTTGCGCTCTCTCGCACAAGCGGCTGATAAGACCGTACTGAGACTTCGCCAGTAAGTTTTGTTTTATTGCGCTTTCAGGACGTAGACGACCCGGCGCCAATAGCATTGCCTTCGGTGTCGCCTAATTCTGGGGAGAACGAACGCGGTCCGATCGCGAATCATCCTTCAAGGTGGCTAACGCAACGCGAGCGAATAGTTCCAAAATCTTCTACCAGGCAGTCGAGAGGGTCGATACAAACGCAGCAACAGTTCGATCTCCTCAGTGTGCTCGGCTGCGAGACCTGTACGTCGCAGGATTTGATGACTCAGTCTTGGGCCTTGACGTCCTCTTCGATGTTGCTTCTCTATTTGCGACGGCTTGATATCCCACTGCCATCAGTTTATGGTCCTACAGCAGACACTGATGAGGTAGCAATTTGTGCCTTCAGCGATTGATGATCATTCGAAGCCCGTTTTTGGGTCCCTGAGGATGACCGTGAGTTGGATCTGTCCATGAGAATGGTAATGGTTGGCGGCCACACGCGAAATGTCGGCAAGACCTCCGTCGTTGAAGGCATCATCCGAGGGCTGCCCGAGATGAACTGGACCGCCGTGAAGATCACCCAGTTTGGGCACGACGTCTGTTCGATCGACGGGGAATCGTGTGACTGCGCAGTGACCGAGCATCAATTCTCGATCAGTGAGGAACGAGAAAGAGAGTCGGGCACGGATACGGCGCGATTCCTGGCCGCCGGCGCGCGGCGATCCCTCTGGGTGCGCACCAGGCAGGGTGAGCTGTTCTCTGCCCTTGGGGCGCTCAGAAAAGAGATTGAACAGTGTGGATTCGTGATCATCGAAAGCAACAGCCTGCGCAGATTCATTGAACCGGCGATTTATTTACAAGTGCTCGACCCGGCAAACCCTGATTTTAAACTATCGGCTCAACAGTTCTTCGATCTTGCCGATGCGTATCTGCTGGTTGCTCGAGGCGGCGGCGATGATCCCGCTAAGCTGATGACCGGAGCACCGCGTGTCTTGTTAGCTCGCGAAGTGGAAAGAAAGAAGTCGTGCTTTACAGTCAGCGCCGAAGAGCGCTTTATGAACCAATCTGTGATCGATTTCGTTCGAGCAAGATTAATACGGTTTCTGGTTTAGGGTTTCTGGTTTAGGGTTCAGGGCTTCTGGTTTATGGTTCAAGCTCTCTGGCCCACAAACGAGAGACCAGAGACCATAAACCCGAAACCACGAACGGGGCACTATTTGCCCCGTTCGCTCTGAGCGCTGTTGCGTCGGTCGGCTGGGATCTTATCGCCTGTAGCCGCCGCCATACTGACGATAACCCTGCTCGTATCCTCGGCGGAATCCGTCGCGGTACGCAACTCGGTAAGCTTCCTTGTTGCCATACTCGGAATGGTATCCGTGGTCGCCGGATCTAAATCGACCAGAGTTGTAAACATTGAAGGCCCTGTTGTGACGAGCATCGTCTGCTCCTGTCTCCACGCCCTCTCGATATCCAATCTGCTCTGCTATGTTCCGGGTAGACGATCCGCCATAGCCCCCATATCCGTATGGAGCACCGTTCCCATAGTTACCATAGTTACCATAGTTACCATAGGATGGATACTGTCTTGGATACGAGTACCTGTAGCGAGCTCGTTCTCGTTCGAGCTCCAGTGCGCGTGCGCGCGCTCGTTCTCGTTCGAGCTCTAGAGCCCGGGATCGTTCACGTCCTCGCCAATCTTCCCCTCGGTTCCGATCTCGATCTCGATCCCAATTTCGATCGCGCTGACTCTGATTCTGGACCTGGTTCCGCTGGTCTCGATCACGCTGACTCTGATTCTGGACCTGGTTCCGCTGGTCTCGATTCCGGTCGCGGTTCCTGTCTCGATTCTCATCCCGATTTTGCTGCGCTCGATGCTCGCGGTCCCGATCCTGGGCCTGGGCAGTTGCGGTGGAGATAGCTCCTCCAGCCAATACGAGGATTGATGCGAAAGCCGTCCCCGTCAGCACCTTCCTCAATAGATTCGATTTCATGACTTTCACCCCTCTTTTGCTTTCAATTCCATCTGGCATTCCAGCCTCGGTTGTAGGACTACTATGGTATGCAAAAGGTGGCCCGCAGTCTGAAAGAATAGTAGTTGTTGATCTTAGGAGGCTTTCCTGCCGCTCGCGCTGCCCCAAAAGCGTCGGTCGACACACCTTTTGCGTCGCCGAACAGAGGCGCTCAAGGACGCACTGAGAGTTTGACCGGTGCTTCGGGACCGACTCGACATGGGTCCTTCGGTTGGGCGCCGGCCCGCCTTCGCGTCTCCTTCGCGCTTTCAGACAGGGTTCGCTCATCCAAACGCAGGATCCCGCATTCAAGCTCTCTAACACGCACCTTCAACGATTCCGACTCATTGCGCAGGAGATCAATTTCGAGATCGCGTGTGGGCTGACTTGGAGTGGGAGTGGGAACCACTCGTTGCGCCATGCTCATCTGCTGCTCCAGCCTGTTCATCCTTGATTCGATGGAATAAAACCGCTGTTCGAGCATGTTGATTCGCCGGTCAAGGAACACTACATCCTGCGCCACAGGCGGCGCGGGATCGGTTGACGTCTTCAAGGTGTAACCTTTCGCCGCGGCGCCAATCGCCCCGCAGACTACGATCACCAGGACCCAATACCATTTTTCTTTCATGTCACTCACTCCATTCCAAAATAGAGCCTCAGAGATTTAAGGCCGACCCCAAAATCGATCCCCGAGGCCGAATGTGCTGAGGCTTCTAATCCAGGCAACCCTCGAGAAATCCAATCGTCCTAATTTGCTGTCGGTTCCACGTTCGCTCGTGACTCGTGCTGGCCGTTCTCATTATCCCGCGCGCCATTCGATGTGTCACGCGTTTTGGTTTATGGTTTATGGTTGGTGGTTTCTGGTTTCTGGTCTGTGGTTTCTGGCTTATGGTCTCTGGTCCAGAGAGACCAAAAACACCAGAGACCATAAACCAGAAACAATTACATCCTTGATTTGTTACCGATAACAAAGTAGGATTCTCGTCGATTGTTTTGAGTTTATGGTTTGTGGTTTGTGGTTTCGGGTCTTCGGTCTCTGGTGTCTGGACCATAGACCAGAAACCATAAACCAGAGACCAGAAACCACAAACCATAAACCAGTGGAGGTTTCAAATGAAAGGCCTTCCATATACTGACAGAGTGGCGCTAATCACCGGGAGTAGCAGCGGAATCGGGAAGGCGTGCGCGGAGGAGTTTGTGAAAGCGGGCGCCGACGTGGTCATCTGCTCTAATCGCGAAGACGAGGGAACAGCCGCTGCGATCTCGGTGCAAGCAATCGCTCGAGCACAGGGACAAGGTGGTGCTCGTTTCGTTTACTGCGATGTCAGGAGAGCCGAAGACATCCAGAATCTGATCCAGGCTACCCTCTCTCTCCATGGACGGATTGATTGCCTGATCAACAATGCCGGATGGCACCCGCCTCATAAGCCGATAGATGATTTCTCAGTCGATGAGTTCCGCGAGTTGATCAACCTGAATCTGGTCAGCGTCTTTGCCGCTTGCAAATTCGCACTCCCCTCCCTGCGGCAAACCAAAGGCAACATCATTAATATCGCGAGCCTGGTGGCGACCATCGGACAGCATCACGCAACCACGTATGTCGCTACGAAAGGCGCGATCACTGCATTCACCAAGGCCCTGGCCATCGACGAAGCGGCTAACGGTGTCCGGGTCAACTCGGTCTCTCCGGGAAACATCTACACGCCTCTTTGGCAGGAAGCCATTGATGCCTCGCCCGATCCGGACCAGTATCGAGCAGAGGGCGAGGCTGCACAGGTGATGGGTCGGATGGGATCCCCCGAAGAGGTTGGGCGGTTATGTCTGTTTATCGCAGCCCAGGCCACATTCACCACGGGCGTGGATCACATCATCTCGGGAGGGGCGGAGCTGGGCTACGGTCGAAAAGGCCGCGGTGATGGGTGGCCGGCCGATACCTGATCCAATCGAGGGATCCTCTCAACCCAGGCGAGTATCTGAGGACGGCCCTGCGCTGCCGGGTGACTTAGCTCCGCATGAGGTCCGAACGATGAGTTCAGGCGCGAGGATAATTTTTTGAGCCTTTGCGGAATGCGCCTCTCCATTGATGAGCTGAATCAACAGGCGAGCTGCCTCCTGTCCCATCTCACTCCGGGACCAGGAGACGGTCGTAAGCGGTACGCGAAGCATGTCGCCATAGTGAATGTTTCCGGCGCCGACAAGCGCTACATCTTTGCCGACTTGCAATCCCGCTTCCCCGATAGCCTGCATCGCCCCTATGGCGGCTGGATCGTTGACGACAAAGATCGCTTCAGGCACGTCCCCTTTTGCGAGCCACGCGCGCATCGCCAGATAGCCTTCGGATTCCAGAAGGCCGCAGGCGCGCACTAAAGATTCGTCGACTCGGAGCTTCTGTTTGGCTAAGGCCTGCTCATAACCCTGGCGCCGCTCGGCGCTCATGGATGAGCCATCTCCGCACAAGTGGCCAATGCGCCGGTGGCCGAGACTGATCAGGTGTTGCGTCGCCAGCATGCCAACTCGCACATTGTCAGTGGCAACCGCGGGGCACCGCAGTTTCCTCATATTCCGGTCCACGAGCACGATCCTGGCGCCCTCTTCAAGCATCTTGCGATATGACTTCGTCTCGGTGGGGGCGAGCGCCGAGCTTATGATCAAGCCATCCGTTCGGTGCAGCAGGGCTTCAACCTGGCCGATCTCTCTAGTGGCGTCCTCATCCGTGCTGCAAATCAGGAGCTGAAACCCGGCCGGCCGCGCGACCGACTCGATGGCCCGAGTAACTTCAGCAAAGTAGAGGTTCATCAGGTCTGGAACGACGATGCCGATCAGGTAGGAGCGGCTCGTCGCCAGCGCCCGCGCGTGCTGGTTGGGCCGATAGTTCATGCGACGTGCCACTTCAAGCACACGCTCCCGTGTGTCGGCGTTGATCAACGGATGATTGTTAATGGCACGCGAGACCGTCATCTTCGAGACGCCCAGTTCGCGCGCGATGTCGGCAAGAGTTGTCGGCATATTCCTCCGTCGCTCCAGCCAGTTGGGCCTACAAGTTTGATTAGGCTTCAACAGGCCTGCGTCGCCAACTTCATGCAGGCCCGACTACAGGATTTCGCAACGTCCCTAAGCTCTCGACTGTAACTTCAAAGACATCCCCTGCCTTCAGGACTATCGGCGGATTTCGGAAGATCCCAACCCCTTCCGGCGTGCCCGTCGCAATCACATCGCCAGGCTCAAGCGTGATTCCCTGGGAGATGTACGAGATCAAGTAAGGAATCTTGAAGATCATTTTACCCGTGTTCGATGACTGCATAACCTCACCGTTCAGCCATCCCTCGATGTTGAGCGCATGCACGTCCGCGATCTCGTTGCGCGTGGTGATGAATGGTCCGAGCGGGGCGAAACCATCGAGCCCCTTGCCGCGCACCCACTGTCCGTCGCCGAATTGCAGGTCACGTGCGCTCACATCATTGATCAGCGTGTAGCCAAATACGTAATTGAGGGCATCCGCTTCACTCACGCGCCTGGCTCGACGTCCGATGACGACCGCGAGTTCGGCTTCATAATCCACTTGAGAGCTGATCGCAGGCAGCACGATCGGCGCGTTGTGGGCGCTTAGCGAATTGGGCAGCTTTGTGAAGATAAGCGGGGCCGCAGGCGGCGCTTCGCCGCCTTCGATTGCGTGGTCAACGTAGTTGCGCCCAATAGCCACAATCTTCCCGGGATACACGGGCGGAAGAAAGGCCACCGACTCCAGGGGGAGAGCCAGCGGCTCGCCTTCTGCAATGCCGCGGGCGAGGGCCTGCTCTATAAGCCCGGTGATTTCAACCAGGGCTTCCTCCCCGCGTGAGATAACGTCCAGAATGTCTGTCACCCCAAGCAGCCATCTCACTCCCTCGTCGCCGGAAGGCGCGACCGAGGCGGCCAATGCCGCCACATCGACCACTCTTTCGCCAATCAGTATTCCGAGCCGCTGTACACTTGATCTCTCCGATGTGAATTGCGCCAGTTTCATCGCTCTTCTTCTCCTGTGCCCAATCTGACTACTGAGCCGTGGTCTCGAAGTGTCAAGGGACTGCAGCCGGCAAACGACTCCATAAGGCCGCTGGCAGGCTGCTCGCCGGCAATCAGAAAGGTTTGAGGCTCTCTCAGATCAATCACTTACTCATTCGCGCTCCTGCTGCGAGAATGTCTTATTGGCTGCCCAACCCACAGTACCGGCTGACGGATGAAGAGATTGCGAATGACCTCTTCGACCTGCGAATCGGCAGGGAGCTTCTTCCACAATTCCACATATTCAGAACGCCCCCACGCGAGGCCGGCGAACAGCAGGCTGCTTTGACGCATCGGCCAATATTGGTCGTACATCACATCGGGAGCAAGCGGCCAGCTTCTCTTATCGCGAATGTAGGGAACCATGAAACCCAACGCCTTACGCATCCCGCGCCCATCAGGTAGTTCGAACGCCCACAGATCGTCCTCAGGCGCCGAAAGTATTTGACAGATCGCAGCGAACGCTTCGAGATTGAATAGCGAATAGCCGTACGGTTTGGTGCGCTTCATCTCGAGTTGGAAGCTTCCATCGCCTGACATCTCATTGGGCACCAGGACCGTCTTGAAACGATTGCGGCAGTACGCGATCAGTTCCCGGTTGCTGGTGAGTCGTGCGAACGCGCCGACTTGCACGACCCAGCACGCACCGTGATTGTTCTTTGCCTCGCGCTCCTCCAGGCCGTTGGGGTCTGTGGTCATCCAACGGAGATAGTCTTCAAACCACCGCTTGATCGTTTTGAGTTCCCCCTGGGTCAGCGCGGTCGAGCCTTCGAGCGCCTCGATCGCGCGAGCGACCTCGACGAGATGGATGGTGTCAATGATGCCGATCCCGCGCCCTGTCGCTCGCCCGTGGATAGCCTGGGCGTACTTCAGATGCGGATTCATCAGCGTGCGCGGATCAATGAACCAGGCCCGAAGGTGGCGCGCCGCATGGTTCGCGTAGCGAGGATCGTTCGTGAGCTTCCACGCCGCGACGAGCGCCGGCACCTGCACGCTCAGGCGCATCAGATATCGCCGATGCTCGTTGAAGTTATCGGGGTTCGACATTCCGTCGTGCTGGATGTAGGGTCCATCTGGATTCTTCGGATCAGGCCACCAGTAGTCCCCTTCGGAAAAATAGTCGTGCAGCCCGCCTGCGCTTCGCGGGCTTGTAGAGGAAGTGATCGTCACTGGAGATTCGGACAGGTACTGATTGGCAGCTTTGAGTACCCTGTCGCGATCGAAGGCGACGACATCGAAGGTGGACGGCCGACCCGCGACAGGCAGACAGATCAACACTCCCAAAAACAGAGTGGAGAATCCACCGTAGAGGCGCAGAGAACGCAGAGGTCTCGCGGAGGTTTCTCTGCGCCTCCTCTGCGTTCTTTGCGCCTCTGCGGTGAATCCCTGAAGCCAGGCCAAGCCCCACATTTCGACGAGCCCTTTCCCGAGTCGAAGCCCTTCGCCCCTGGTCGCGACCCAACATGACCCTTTCATGTTTGGAACGCTCAGTGAATCTCCGGTTCAGGAGTCTCACCGCCGCCATGCAGAAAGCCGAAATCACAGCCCTGGTCGGCCTGTGTAACCTCCTGAGCATACAGCGCGCCAAAGCCGCGCGTGTACCTCGGGGGCGGCTGCTTCCACTCCGCTCTCCGAGTTGCCAACTCTGCATCACTGACGCGGAGATTCAACCTGCGATTGGCGACATCCAACTCGATCAGATCTCCGTCACGCACAAATGCCAGCGGCCCGCCGATGTAGGACTCAGGTGAAACGTGTAGAACGCATGCGCCGTAGGCAGTGCCGGACATGCGCGCGTCGGAAATCCGCACCATATCCCGCACGCCTCTTTCCAGAAGCTTCTGAGGAATCGGCAGCATACCCCACTCCGGCATGCCCGGCCCGCCGATCGGTCCGGCGTTCTGGAGCACCAGCACGGAAGTCTCATCGACGATCAGGCTCTCATCGTTAAGCCGCTTTGCCAGATCGTTATAGTCTCTGAAAACGACGGCGCGCCCGGTGTGTTGTAGTAAGCGAGGCTCTGCGGCGGTTGCTTTGATTACTGCGCCGTTCGGCGCAAGATTGCCGTAAAGAATTGCCGTGCTGCCTCGGGGCGAGACGGGACTACTGAGCGGCCGAATGACTTCAGGGTTCGAGACGCGGGCCGATCGAGTGTTTGCGCCGAGCGACCTGCCCGACACAGTGAGACAGTCGAGATGCAGAAACTCCTCGATCTGTGCGAGCAGCGCCCTGAGTCCACCGGCATAGTAAAAATCTTCCATCAGGTAGCGGCCCGAGGGGCGGATGTCTGCAAGCATCGGCGTGCGCTGGGAGATCACATCGAACTTGTTCAAGTCGAGCTTGATGCCGGCGCGGCCGGCCAGAGCGACGAGATGAATGATCGCGTTTGTCGAGCCGCCGATCGCCATATCGACAGTGATCGCATTTTCGAATGAAGCCTGGCTCAGAATATCGCGCGGCTTCAGGTCCTCCCAGACCATTTCAACCGCGCGCCGGCCGCATCGCGTCGCCATGCGAGCGTGATTGGCATCGACGGCCGGAATCGAGGATGCGCCCGACAGGGTCAGCCCGAGCGCTTCCGCGATTGCAGTCATCGTCGACGCCGTTCCCATGGTCATGCAGTGTCCCGGCGAGCGCGCAATGCCGTCTTCCATCTGCGACCATTCTTCGTCGCCGATGGTGCCGGCGCATTTCTCGGCCCAGTACTTCCAGACGTCGCTCCCACTGCCGAGCGGTTGGCCGTTCCAGTTGCCGCGCAACATCGGTCCGGCTGGCAGGTAGATCGAAGGCAGATTCATGCTGATTGCGCCCATCAGCAGGCCGGGCGTTGTCTTGTCGCAGCCGCCCATCAGGACGACTCCATCCACGGGTTGGCTGCGGAGCAGTTCTTCAACTTCCATAGCCAGGAAGTTCCGATACATCATCGGGCTGGGCTTCATGTAGGTTTCGGAGACGGACATTGCGGGAAGCTCAACCGGGAATCCGCCGGCCTGCCAGATGCCGCGCTTTACCTCTTCGGCTCGCGTCTTGAAGTGACTGTGGCAGGGATTCAGATCGCTCCAGGTGTTGATGATGGCGATGACCGGCTTGCCCGCGAAATCTTCAATCGCGTAGCCCATCTGCTTGGCTCGCGAACGATGACCAAATGAGCGCAGGTCATTGGCGCCGAACCAGCGATGGCTGCGCAACTGCTCGGGACTTTTCTTATGTGACATTGGCTGCTCCGATCTCCTCAACGAGCGGCTTTGGCAGGAGTCCGTTCAAATCCACCTTATCTGAGATCAGGAACCAGTAGGCCAGCATCCCAACCACCAGCACAACTCCCGCGAGTACAAAGGCCAGCACGAACGAATGGGTGAAATGAGCAATGAAGCCGGTTAGCGCCGGCGCCAGAACGCCCCCGAGGTTGCCGCCAAAGTTCTGAATGCCTGAAACAGTGCCGACGATTCTCTTTTCGCATACCGCCTGTGTGAGGGTCCAGGTATTCGGCGCCGCAATGCCCAATCCGCTCAGCGAAATCGTCAATAGCCACACCGCGGTCATCTTGTCCGCAACCATTCCGGCGGGCACGATCAAACACCCGATGGCGAGCCCTATCAGGATGAAGGTCTTGCGGATTCTCCTTTCATCACCGCCGCGCCTTACCATCCAATCACTCAGCATTCCTGATAGCACGATGATGCCTGCCATCGGCAGATAGGGAACCGAACTATAGATAGCCATCTCGCTTGTTGTGAACTGGCGCTCCATTACAAGATACCCGGGCAACCAGTTGATAAACACGAACCACACATAGTCATAAGCGAAAAAACCGAGAAAGATCCCAAATACACTCCGATGCCTGAGGAGAAGAAGGCTCTCCAGGAACGAGGCATTGCCGGCTCCCCGCTGCGTGGCGGCGACAGAAACGGGAACCGTCTCCCACTTACCTAAGAACAATCTCCATGGCAGCAGCCAGATCAAGGGCACTAGTCCGATCACGATGAAGAACACCTTCCAACTGTATCTGGCCAGGAAATACGCGCCGGCCGCATTTATCAGCGCCGCACCGAAACGAACTCCGGTGAGATATACGCCTGTCACCATCCCGCGCTCGCGTTGCTGAAACCAATTGGCGACGGCTCGCGACGATGCAGGGAATGAGACAGCCTGTCCAGCTCCCAGAGCGACGCGCAGGCCGATCAGAGCGACGAAACCGGTAGCGAGCCCCGTTAGCGCCGAAGTCAGCGACCAGAAGATGAACCCCAACGAGTAGGCGCGCCTGACACCGAACCGGTCAACCAACCAGCCCGCCGGGATCTGCATGAACGAGTATATCCAGAAGAAAGCCGATAGCAGGATTCCAATGCTGGCCTTGGAGAGGTGAAGGTCCTCGCTCATGAACGGAGCGGCGATACTAAATGCTCCGCGATGCGCGTAGCCGATCAACATAGCGGTGAACAGCAG
This sequence comes from Blastocatellia bacterium, assembly GCA_041483295.1. Classification (GTDB taxonomy): domain Bacteria; phylum Acidobacteriota; class Blastocatellia; order UBA7656; family UBA7656; genus DASYSA01. The sequence goes on from JBGPFL010000013.1 coordinate 14,528, forward strand.
CACTAACAGCCACCAGCGCTGAGAGGAGTGCTTGAGCGATGGCGCGGCATCCACGTGCGCGTCATCCTGGGCGGCGGCTTCATCTGACACAATTTGAGCTTCGGGAACCGTCATAGCTCTCCTCTGAAGACCAGTCCGTCCGCTATAGAAACGGCTGCCAGCTCTCCAGCATAACGCGCAATTCATCTCTCTCTTCGGGACGCACCTCTACAAGCGGCGGCCGCACCGGGCCGCCATGCAGACCCACCATATCCATCATCGCCTTCATCGCGGACACCTCATACCCTTTGCGTCGAGCCCGCAGAGCGTATAGAGGAATCACGCACCTGTGCATCACCTCCATCAACTCATCGTTGCGGCCATCGACTGCCAGTTCATGCAGCTTGAGCGATAGGCGTGGAGCAACAGTCGCTATGCTCGACGTGTACGCGCGAATTCCAATGGCATAGTATCCGGGCACCGTGTCGTCGCCGGCGCCGCCAATCCAGGAGAGCCTGTCTCCCACTCGATTGATGATCATCTGCAGCCGGCGCATGTCGCCCTGTCCGTCTTTCCACGCGATGAGAGTCGGAATGCTCGTCAGGCGCTCGACCATCGCAGCGCCGAAGTTCGCCCAATCGCGACTGTAGATGAGCATGCCCAATCGCGTAGCCCGACCTATAGCGCGATAGTAGTCGAGCATCCCCTCGTCATCAGCCTGCGGATAGTAGGGTGGCAGAGCCAGAACCCCGTCGGCTCCCGCCTCTGTCGCGGCTTGCGCAAGCTCGGTAGCCAACCGCTCGCCGAAACCGACTCCTGCAATTACCGGGGCGCGGCCCCGCGCGGCTTCCACTGTGGTTCTGACAACCTGCAAGTGTTCGGCCGGGGTGAGCGAATATATCTCGCCTGTTCCACCGGCGGCAACCACGGCGCAGACCGGGTGTTCAATCAGCTTCTCCAGGTTGTGCCGCAAGCCCGCGACATCAAGCGTCAGATCGCTTCTAAAAGGAGTAACCGGGAAAGCAATCACCCCTGACAGTCTGCTGCGTAGCTCAGTCGGTTCCATCATTGCTTTCATCGTCCACTCATTCCGTTCGTCATTGCAGACGAGTCGCATTCGGCCAATTCCCTCGCAACGGCCGCCAGCCTCTCAAGTCGTTCGGCTGACAAAGCTGAGAGGTAAGGCGGCACCGGGCCCGTCCTCGCTATGCCTGCCAGTTCTGTCGCGAAATGCAGAACCTTCGCGGGACTCCACTGATCGCGCAGGTCTTCGTGCAGGATGAAATGGGCGCGCAAGCTCTCTGCCTTCTCGAAATCGCCTCGCGCACAGGCTTCAAAGAGCAGTTGGCTCGAGCGCGGGGCGATACAGCCCGATCCCGTCGTAAACCCGGCCAGATTCCAGTCGCGCAAGTGAGTCACCGCCGGGCGCTCGCCGATGCCGCTCAGCACGAGTCCTCGATCCACGCGCTCGAGCAGAGCATCGAGGTAGGCATCGCGCGCCGGGTCGTCGCGCACGACGGCGTACTTGATCCCCGCGCAGACGCCGTCATCAATGAGTCGGGCGACCAGATCTAGGCCGGCTTCTTTTTTCGGTCCGAGATTGTCCTCTTCCTTGAGATAGACTATCAGCCGTGTGTTCGCGGCTTCGGCGACTTCACGATAGCCGCGCTCGAGTCCGTCAACGTCGCGCGGGTCTCCGCACGGCAGCATCATCACACAGGGGAATTCATATCTACTCAGCAGCAAAGCCTGGTCCATCGCGCGCCCGTAAGAAGGCCCGATGCTCGGGATCAGCCACAGGGCGTCACTCAACCCGCCGAGCCATTCCAACAGTTGTTCATACTCAGCAAGCGTGATGTGGTGAAGGAACGCATTGCCCCCGTAGATGAATCGTGTGATCCCGCCGTTAGCAATGTGAGTTAGGATCAGATTGGTTTGCTCAAGATCCAGCGAGCGACGTGAATCACTCATTCGCGCGAGCGGTGGGACGGCAAACACTCCGCGGAAATCCGTCGGCGATATCGGGCTTGTTTTCATCGGGCGTCTGATCCTGAAATCGCTCTCTAGACCAGAGCGATGGCTTCATGCAACGTTTGTAGATCACCTGTTAGCAACGAGTGCAATTGAAAGTCACACTCGCTGCGATACCCGTGGCTCTTTCGCCCACTTTCCTCGGCGAGTGGCCATCTCATTAACACCTCACTTCAGTGAGGTGTCTGTCCCGGGGCGACGACGGAACCGTTTTAACGGTTTTCCCCGTTGCGGTAGCGCGGCTTCCCCGACAGATTCTGCACGGAAGGTTGAGTTCACGATGGACTGATCGTAAACCGTTAAAACGGTTTCGGGAGCACCCATCGTCCACCGAACACCCCACTGAAGTGGGGTGTTAATGAGACGGCCCCTCATCAAGCAATATGGGGCAAATGAGTCAAGAGTCTGACCTCTATTCCGAGTTTCAATTGCACCCGGTCTCAGTCCTCGTCTCACTTTGCACCTAGTGCTTCATCATGGCTTCATAGCGACTTTGAATCTCTTCGTCGGACAATTGCTCCTTGACCGTTCCGATGTACCAAACGTGGCCAAAGGGGTCAGCCAGTTGACCGGAGCGCTCGCCATAGAACTGATCGCTCACAGGTTTAAGCTCCTTCGCACCTGCAGCTAATGCCCGGTTGAACACGGTGTCCACGTCCTCGACTAAGATGTGGAGGCCAACCGTGGAGCCGCCGCGCGATTGAGGCCCTAGAACGTCTATTTCCGGATACTCGTCGGAGATCATTATCCGCGCTTTCCCGATTTCGATCTCGGCGTGGCCTATCTTTCCGTCGGGTTCAGCCATGCGCATCTTTTCGGTCGCTCCGAATACCTGTTTGTAGAATTCTATCGCGGCGCCGGCGTTCTTGATCGCCAGGTACGGTGTCACGCTTTGGCGGTCTTCCGGGATGGGTTTCACTTTACTGCTCATACATACTCTCCTTTGGCTCTTGGTCTGGGCGGGTCACCCCGTGTGATCAATACTCTTGTGCGTTCCTCGAGATGCTGTCATGGACGCCTGTTGTTTAAGAAGGCTGGGGCTTCAGCACATCCTACACCTACACCGGTGAGTCCCTGATATGTGTGGCGATGTACCAGACGTTGTCAAACGGATCCGTCACTCCTGCAACCCGGTCCCCATAAGGTTGGTCGGCCGGCTGCATTTGTGAGGCGGCGCCCGCTTCGACTGCACGCCGGTACAAGCTATCCACGTCGTCCACGTACATGAAGAACGTTGTCGGCATCGGCTGTGCTTCGCC
>JBGPFL010000014.1:0-17311 GCA_041483295.1 Blastocatellia bacterium
ATCGCTTACATCGGCTACGACGAGAAGGGCTATACGAACCACGTGGCCAGTCTCTACCTTATGGACAACGCCGGCGGCAACAAGAAGCTTTGGGTCGGCAGCCTTCCGAGTTCCCCACGCGGCGTTCGCTGGTCCGCGGACGGCTCGGGCGTTTACTACGACATGGAAGAGCAGGGGTCCTCGCACATTTACTTCGCCGGGGTTGACGGCAAAGTCAGAAAGGTGACCGACGGCACGCACGTCCTCGCAGGCTATTCGATTGCAAACAACGGGCAGGTCGCCGCAGTCAGAACGAGCTTCAAAGATCCCGGCGAGCTTGTGACGTTCAACGTGCGCAGCGCGGCAAATATGAAGGAGCTTGTAGACGTAAACCAGGATGTTGTAGCGGGCGCGAGGCTCGGAGATGCCGACGAGTTGTGGTTCAAATCGAAGGACGGCTTGAAGGTCCAGGGCTGGCTGATCAAACCAGCCGACTTCGATCCTGCGAAGAAGTACCCGATGGTGTTGTGGATTCACGGCGGCCCGTGGTCGATGTATTCGGTGGCCTTCAGCTGGTCTTTCCAGAACTTCTCGGCCAACGGCTATGGGGTGCTGTTTCTGAACCCGCGCGGCTCGACCGGCTACGGTCAGGACTTCGTGAACGGAATCCAGTATTCGTATCCGGGCAAGGACTATGACGATCTGATGGCGGGGGTCGATGCGGCGTTGGCGAAAGGCTGGATCGATGACAAGAACCTCTTCGTATGCGGCGGGAGCGGAGGAGGGGTGCTCACGGCATGGATAGTGGGACACACGGATCGCTTTGCGGCGGCGGTGTCGATGAGACCAGTAATCAACTGGCACTCGTTCGTGGGCACGACTGATGGACAGAGCTGGTACTACCAGTTTCAGAAGTATCCGTGGGAAGACCCGATGGAGTACGCGGTACGCTCCCCTCTCCACTACGTCGCCAACGTGAAGACGCCGACGATGGTGATGACCGGTGAAGCCGACCTCCGCACACCGATCAGGCAGAGCGAAGAGTTCTATCGCGCCTTGAAGATGCTCAAGAAGGATACACTGCTGGTGCGAATGCCTGATGAGTATCACGGCTGGCGCCGCCCGTCGCACCAGTTGCTACAGCAGCTTTATCTGCTGGCATGGTTCGAAAAGCATAGCCGGAAGGAGAAGACTAACCCTTAGGGACGGCGGGGACTCCACTCCGGTTCAGTTTGAAAACCTCCACGTTGTAGGGCACTCTGATAGCCTATGTCGCCAGGCACCCCTGCTCCTCCTGAATCCAGAGAAAGAATTGAGACAGCGCGGCGATCTTCCTTCACTGCACTGCGCCACCGGGATTTTCGCCTCCTCTGGATAGGCCAACTCATATCCGTCACGGGCTCTCAGATGCAGCTTGTGGCAATCAACTGGCACGTGTACCTGCTGACAAAGTCGCCTCTGGCTCTAGGCGGCGTCGGGCTGGTGCGCGTCTTGCCGATTGTCTTCTGCTCGCTTGTTGGGGGGGTCGTCGCGGACGCCTTTGATAGAAAGCGTTTGATGCTCACAGCACAGGGGGTGATGTTAGTCAGCGCAGGTTTGCTCGCCGTGATCACCGGACTGGGGCGAGATAGTCTGTGGGCTATTTACTTGCTGACAGCGGTCGCCTCCGCCGCAGTCGCATTCGACAATCCGGCGAGACAGGCTCTACTGCCGACGCTGGTGCCCACGGAAGATTTCCCGGGCGCCGTCAGCCTCGGGATCGTGGTCTTCAACTCGGCAATGATTGTCGGACCGGCGCTGGCCGGCTTGCTTCTGAGCATACAGGGACCGGCACTGATCTATGGTACCAACGCAGTCTCGTTCATCGCCGTCATTATTGCGTTGCTGCTTATGCGAGGGGGCAGCCGGGCCGAAGCTGAGAGTGCGGTCGCGCAAATAAACTTTGGCGCCGTCAGGGAAGGCCTGCGCTTCGTGTGGCGCACTCCGATCATCGTGCAGACAATGACGCTGGATTTCATTGCTACTTTCTTCGCGTCGGCGACGGCTCTCTTGCCCATTTTTGCAGCAGAGATTCTGAATGTCGGAGCACGAGGGCTTGGCTTGCTTGCGGCGGCTCCGGGAGCAGGCTCGGTTGTTACCGGGCTTATCATGGCACGGCTCGGCGTACCGCGGAAGCAGGGCAAGACCGTACTTGCTTCCGTAGCCGTCTATGGATTCGCGACAGTCGTATTTGGCGTATCACGGTGGTTTTGGTTGTCGCTCGTGATTCTGGTAATCGTAGGCGCCTCTGACACAGTGAGCACGGTGCTGAGATCGACGATTCGGCAGTTAGTGACGCCCAATCACCTCAGGGGACGCATGACTTCGGTGAACATGATTTTCTTTATGGGTGGGCCGCAGCTCGGGGAGTTGGAGGCAGGTACAGTCGCCGCGCTGATTGGAGCGCCGCTTTCAGTCGTGACGGGCGGACTGGGATGCCTGATGGCGGTGGCTGTTGCCGCGTTTTGGGGAAAGAGCCTCTTAAGCTACGAGGGGAAGACCTCAAGGAATATCGGCTGATGTTAAGCTTGGGGCTGCTGTGGCCGATGGGACCTAAAGGAACAACTTATGATCCTTCCAATGATGGGTTTCTTCTTGATGCTGATTGTCGCTGGCGGCCTCGGGAGCCTTGTTGCCAGCGCTGATCCTACTCGCGCCAGGTTATTTCCATTCACCCTGGCAATGCTGTTTTCAGGAACAGCCGTCTGGATCATTGTACTGGGGTTCGGCGCCCTCGGGGAAACGGCCCTTGGACCGGCTGTTTCTTCTATTCTCTTTTTTCTTTTTTGTTGGGAGCATAGGAGGAGCTATCCTGGGCTTCATTGTTGGCATCCGCCGCAACCGTAGAATCAGCTATGGTCGGCACAGCGGAGACGAACCGGGTACAAAGTCATAAAAATGAAAAGAACCAACTAGTTTTCGTGCTGCGCGGCCGCTTCACACCGGGCACTAATGAGAGGGGCCGACATCAACACCGATTCGCGATGGACCGATCCCGAGCGCGGGCTATGTGTGATGACTAGTAGTCAGTCAAATTCAATCTGATACACATCCCACCCACGGCAGTGGGTGGATTGTTCATACTTGCCTACAAGGGAGGAAGCACCCCCTCCTCTCCGTTCATCTCTCGCGCTTGCACACTGGAAAGCGGATCGTCGCGAACGGGTGCCTCACCGAGACTTGAAGCTCTAACAACCCAGGTCTCATCATTCATTTGGCGAAGTATCCGCGGCGGGTCTTCACGACCGCGCCTTCTCGATTCACCACCACGTTGATTTTTCTGTAGCCGCCATCGCGCTTCGTGTTCTTCGGATCGTAAGCCAAGGTGTAGATCAATCTCAATTCTGCCGCCACCCGCTGATACACGCCGTCGAGTTCATTCTCACCCTCAGCAACGAAGACACTCCCAGCGCTCTCCTGGGCAAGCATCTCGATCTGACGATGAGCAATCTGGTTCGGCTTCAACCGCGCCTCCACATGCTCGCGGCGAATGTCAGAGAACAGAGGATTCTGCAGCGCTTTTAGAAGCCTTGTCTCTTCCGGGTTGAAGTAAATCGGATAAATGGTCGCGTCCTCTTCCGCGACACGGGCTAAGAGATCATCGAAGGTGTGATTCGTCGGTTCGTAGCCCGATTCAACCAGCGAGTTGTCGACGCCATCGGTCAGCACCACAATTGCCTTGCGAGAATCCTGCACTTTTTGAAGCAGATCGAGGGTCGCCCACATAGCATCATAAAATGCGGTGCCCCCCCGGATGTTGTTCATCCTGTCGACCGCCTTCTTCAGACGGTTCTTGTCCGCTGTAAAATCCGAGACAACGGCAAAGTCTCTCGTGAAGGCCGCGATCGCAACCCGGTCGCCGGCGCCGAGCGAATCGATGAACCTCTTTGCGGTCTCGATCATCACCTTGCGCCTGTCCTTTGTGCTGCCGCTCAGGTCAAGCAGAAGGACCAGATTGATTGGCACGCTCACCGGCTCGAAGTAGAAGAGGTTCTGTTCGACTCCGTCCTCGAATACTCTGAAATCCTCTCGCTTCAGCGAGGACAGCGAACCACCGCTGCGGTCGGTGGCCTTCACGTTTAGATTGATCAATCGCGCCTCGAGCCTGATCACCTCGTCGTCGGACCTGGTCTTCGCTGCTATGCGTTCTTCACTGCTGCGGGAATCGAGGTCCGAATGATCCGTGGATCCCGTCTTGAGCGTCGGTTTCGATTTCGGCTCGGAATCGGAGTCACCGGCGCTTGTGTCGCGGAGGCTATCGAGCGAAGAGTCTCGATTTCCGAGCGAAGAGCTTCGAGACCAGCCGGCCGATCCTGCCGTAGGGACGCTGCTCGACGGATCGAAGACCGAAGGCGATCCGTTGAGGCTGCCGGCCAGAGAGAAGCCGAGGAGTTCAGGCTTGTCAAGAAACTTCGCCATCGTGTTCGGGTCGACTTTGGCCTGAGCTACTATCGCCTGCCGCGGGGAGAAGGTAACGGTCAGCAGCTCTATGTCCTTACCCGACTCGTGAGCGTAGACAAAGGACCGGTTTCCCGAGGCGCGGCTGCTCGACCGGACCACGGGTTTCCACTTCGCGTTGAGGGAATCTCTGACCGCCTGCTCGAAAGCGCTGTCCCGCTCGCCGGGGGTGAAGTTCTGATCTTCGAACATCGCGAACTTCACGCTCTTGAGTCCCGCCGGGTGAATGATCTTGACGGCAATCCCGGCCAGCCCCAGGAAAGGGATCTTCTTCTTTTTCGCATGGTAATGCTTTTCGATGTTTCCGACGATCATTCCAAAATCGTCGGCTCGGGCAAGAGACTGAATGGAGATGGCGAAGACAACAAGAAAAAGCGCGCGAGCGAAAAAAACCGTGCGAGCCATGCCGTTGTACTCCCTCTGTTGGGTGCATCGCTTCCAGCGTGCGGGCTTGCGGATGCGCACGCTGGAAGCGTGCGTACCCAAGGGCCTACACACCGGCACTGAGCGTACCTGTTGGGTCGCACATGAACTACGCATTGAGAGGCCCCGGAGGACGCGAAAACTTGGCTTCACCCGGGGAAGAAGGAACTTTGCGAAAGAACTCTTCGCCGAAAAGACCGTGAGAATGCTGATCCTCGGTTTGACTTGGAGCAATTCTCAACTTAGACTTCCGGCCTGCAAGCGCCAAATCAGCAGGACGCAGTGAAGGTTGCTTCGCGCATCGGACCACGAGAGAACTCAGACAGGGGGCCCATCGAAATGATGAAGCGTTCTTCCCGGCTAACAATCGCAGTCGCCCTTGCGGTAACGTTGACATTAAGCGTCCACGGGAAGCCGAAACTATCAACACAGCAACAACAGCCCTTCAAAGCGCCCGACACGATTGATTTCCGCGCCGCCAACATCATGAGCGAGGGTGTCCGCCTCCATGCAGAAATCTTCTCGCTGAAGACGCTCGCCGGCAAACAGTTGCCTACGATCATTATGGCTCATGGCTGGGGGGGCACCGCGGCCAATTTCCGACGGGACGCGGTGGAACTCGCCGGCGCCGGCTATCTCGTGATTACCTTCGACTATCGCGGCTGGGGAGAGAGCGATTCGCGCGTCATTCTTACCGGCCAGGCGCCTGCCAGGAAGGAGGGCCTGCGCTTCACGGCAGAAGTCATGGAAGTACGCGAGGTTGTCGACCCCCTCGAAGAGACGACCGATTGGTTCAACGCCATCCACTGGGCGATGGGGGAACCGATGGTGGACAAGAATCGGGTCGGCCTCCGGGGATCGAGCTACTCAGGCGGGCACGTCGTGTACGCGGCGGCTCGCGACCCGCGTGTGAAGGCGATCGTCAGCCAGGTGGGATCGCTTGATTCGCGGCCGAAGGCGGTGGCTATTGCGGGCGGCGAGTCTGATCAGATAAAGCTCGCCTACGAGGAAGCGACGAAGCGAGCACGCGGTGAGCTCGGATATCCGGCACCGCGCGCGCGCGTGATCGGCAATCTACAAGGCGGCCCGATCCGCGATAAGCTGCTTCTTTATGCTCCGGTCGAAGATGCGGGCAAGCTCAAGAATTGCGCGGCATTATTCATCGTCGCGGAGAAGGAAGAGCTCTTCGATAACAAGGATCACGGGAAACTGGCTTACGATCGAGCGCCGGGACCCAAGAAGTACGTGGTCGTTCCCGGCATCACACACTACGGCATCTACACTTCTGCGCGCGATCAAGCGATCAAGCTCGCGATTGAATGGTTCGATCAGTATCTGAAGAAGTAGGCGGTTCACTTCACGTCCGCATATGGATTCCGTCGAGCGCCTGACCTGCCGCCGGCGGTCTCAAATGAACCCTGCCAGTGCGAGGCGCCTCCATCGAAAAGACACAGACAGGGCCAGGCCCGCGATATCGCAACTCTTCTTTGTTCTGAGCCTTCTTGTTCGCATAGCTGAGACATGCTATAGAGACTTTCAATGAAGACTCTTTGTCCAGCGCAGCAACAACCCGTTCCGATCTCCATGTCTCGGTGCTTGAAAATCCACATTGCGGCGCTGCTGTGGTTTGCGGCGATTCCGGCTTCGCTTGTCATTGCACAGGCGCCCAGCGTTGCGTCTCCTGCCTCGCACCGTCAGGATGGGATTCGCTATCTTCAACAAGGTGAACCACAAAAGGCCCTCGAGCATTTCCGGGCCGCTGTGAAGCTGGACCCAAATGATTTTGAGGCGCGATTCTACGTGGGTGCGATTCTGTTGGATCTGGGGCAGACAGCGGATGCCACCGCCGAGCTTCAGAGAGCCGTCGATCTGAATGGCAGATCTCATCTGATTCGTTACTATCTCGGACTTGCATTCGACAAAGCGGGTCGTACGGTCGACGCAATTGATGAGTATCAATATTCGCTTTGGTTGAATCCTCAGTTCGACGAAGCCCGCTATACTTTAAGCTCTGCATGTTGGAAGCTGGGCGATCTGGACGGCGCAATCCGATTGCTTCGAGAGGTTGTGGCCAGCAAGCCGGATTTTGCAGAAGCGCGTTTCAATCTGGGGCTGGGACTGAAACAGAATGGCGAGTTGGACGAGGCTATCAAAGAACTGCAAGCGGTTTGCAGGTTACAGCCGCCTCAGCCTAAGGCTTACCTTGCGTTGGGTCAGGCGTTGGCTGAAAGGCAGCGCATGGCCGAGGCGGTTGAGTCAATGCAGAAGGCTGTCGATCTCGCTCCTGCTGATCCCGAGTACCGATACAACCTTGGCCTTGCGCTCAAATTGAAAGACGACCTGCAGGCAGCCGTAGCACAGTTTCAAGAGGCCCTTAAATTGGATTCGAGATATACCCTGGCCCGTCGCGCGCTCGGATTGGCATTTCGTCAGAAGGGAGAGCTTCAGTCGGCCCTCGTAGAGTTGCGTCTGGCCGTTGCTGATCGGCCCGACGACGCCGAAGTCCGCCATAATCTCGGAACTGTCCTTTTCAAGTTGAACGACCTGGATGGTGCGATTAGCCAGTTGAGCCAGGCGACCCGACTCGATCCACTCCTCTCCGAAGCCCACGTCACACTGGCCCAGGCCTTACAAAAGGCCGGACTAAAGGAAGAGGCCCGAAAGGAGATGTCGGAGGCTGAGAGGATCATGACTCAAAAGGCGAATGGCGGTCGGGCGCTCGTTGTTCTCGGAACCGCGTCCCAGCACGCCAGGGCAGGTGACCTGAAGGCTGCAATAGCCGAACTCCGAGAGGCCATCTCGCTAAATCCGGAATTATTGGAAGCTCACCTTCTTTTGGCTTCGACCCTGCGGCAGTCTTCAGCCGACTCACCGGAGATTGTCAAAGAACTCTTGCGGGTTGTGGAGTTGAATCCCAGGCACCCTGCTGTCCATTACCAGTTGGGATTGCTGCTTGAGAGTCGAGGGAAGTTTGTCGAAGCGGTAGCAGAGTACAACCTTGCCATCAAGCTGGCGCCGGGTCTGATCGACGCCAGACGAGCGCTGGGAAACGTAGCAATGTCGGCCAAAGACTTCGCGGGCGCGGCAGTGCAGTTCCGAACCGTGATCGCCTGGAGACGTAAGGACGCCGAAGCTCATTTCGATCTCGGACGAGCGCTGGCCCAGCAGAGACAATGGGAGGAGGCTGCCGCAGAATTCAGAACGGCAGCGGACCTGAGAAGCAACTGGGCTGAAGCCCGTTATCAGCTGGGCGTCAGCTTGAAAGCCCTTGGCCGCCTTGCCGAGGCCGAACGCGAGATTCGCAAGGCTCAAGAACTCAATCCCGCTCTCAAAACTCCCTGACCTCTCTTAGCCGCTTGTCCCGCTATTCAACTTCACCTAACCGCTTGCGTGATAGTGCGCCCACCTCTATTCCAAGGTCTATGCTTGGTTCTATACCTGGCTATATACCTGGCCATCTCACCAAAGTCCAATCTGGCAGCGAAAACTGCTTGACTCGTGCTCGTTTATGTAGTAAATACCGAATTGCTTTGTCTGAATTGGTTAGATTCGAGCACACAGGGAGGCCATTCGAACTGGAGAGGCGGCCTAAAGCTGCAGCTTCAGCCCGTTCACTTTCATCGAAGTTGCTTCCGCAGCTAAAGGAGAAAAAGGAGAGCCATATGAGCAGAACGCTAGTGAGATTGGTTTTGGGGTTGGCGGGCTGCGTTTTCGTGCTGACCTTCGCCAGTTCTGTGGCGAAGGCTCAATTCACCAGTGCAATTGAGGGAACGGTAACGGATCCTACTGGAGCTGTACTGCACAAGGCCAGTGTAACCCTCAAGAACATGAGTACCGGTGCTGAGCGGACCGTCGAGACGTCTGATACCGGCTATTACCGGATCTCATCTCTGCCGGCGGCGACGTTCACAGTAACGGTCAGCGCAGGTGGCTTCAGGACCGCCATTCAACAGGACGTCCACCTGGAGGTGGCCCAGATCAAGTCCTTGAATTTCTCCCTTGAGGTCGGCGCGGCATCTGCTGAAGTTCAGATTACCGCTGCCCCTCCTGCCATTGAAACATCTCAAGCATCGATTTCAGCGCTGATCGATCAAAAGAGGGTAGCCGATCTGCCGTTGGTCGGAAGGAACTTCTTCACCTTGGTCGTGCTGACACCCGGTGTGACCGGCTTGCCATCAGGGGGCGGCCAAGCGTACGCGCAGGCTACAGGAGACGTCTTCTCAGCCGAATATGGTGTTAACCTCAATGGCAACGGCCAGCGGGCCGAGTCGAACAGTTTCCTGGTAGACTCGGCCAACGTGGGCGCCACTCCACGCGGCGGTGTGACGAATGTCAACCCGAATGCTGATACAGTTCAGGAGCTGCGTGTTTCGGTCAATGATTTCTCGGCCGAATATGGACGGAACAGCTCTGTGCTGGTCAATGTTGTGACCAAGCAAGGCGCCAATGACTTCCACGGGACAATAGGTTGGTACCATACCAACAATATCCTGCAATCCCGCAACACCTTCCAGAATGCAGTTCCCGTGTTTCGCCGCAATGAAGCGAACTGGACTCTGGGCGGTCCCATCATCAAGAACAAGACCTTCTTCTTTGCGTCAATGGACGTACTGCGTTCGGGGGTAGGGACCGGGTTTGCCTCCAGTACCGTGACTCCCGAGTTCATCAACCTGGTCAAGGGAAAACTTCCCAACAGTATTTCGTCGTTTGTGATGTCGACTTTCCGCGATCAACTGGTGCCGACGGGCGTGGGGCTGACCGCGGGTCAGGTGGCAGGTGTGAATTGCAGCGGGACCACATCAATAACTACTCCGCTAGGACCGTTGCCTTGCAACTTCCCCATGACCCGGAACGGAACATTCGCTCAGACTCTACCGCGCAATGGCATACAGTGGAACGCGCGAATAGATCACCAGTTTAATGGCGGCAACGATAGAATCTACGGAAATGTATATCGAACGACGAATCAACTGGTGACCTTTGGCGCGCCGTCGGTCTATCCTGACTTCACGACGATTCAACCTCAATACACGGACTACGGGAACCTCAACCACACACACATCTTCAATCCGCATCTGCTAAACGAGATGTCGTTTGGGACAACTAGAGCCTGGGGGTTCGCTCCGCTGGCGCACGGCGAGATTCCTCTCATCAATGTGCCTGGTATCGCGTCCTATGGTACGGGATTCTCTGATGCGACATTCATCCAGAACAACTTCGAGTGGAGGGATATGATGTCCTACAACCGGGGCAGTCATAACTTCAAGGGCGGCCTCCGGTATGCGAAGGATGACGCCTGGGGAGGCGGAGCAAAATTCGCAAATGTGTTTACGCGGCCCCAATTCAATTTCCGTAACCTCTTTGAGTTTGCAGTCGACGATCCGTTTTCCGAGGGTAATATCGGCTTCAATCCGGAGACCGGTGAGAGCCTCGGCCTGGACTTTCGCCCCTTCTTCACCAGCTTAGGATTGTTTGGCAACGATGATTGGAAAGTTCGCCCGAATCTTACGGTCACTCTCGGGTTACGTTGGGAGGCATTCTTCGCGCCTGGAGACTATGACAAGAGATTCACTGGGATAGTCTTCCAGGGTGGCGATACTTTTCAGCAAAGAATAGCCAACGCCAAGATGGTGCAGAAGGAGCCGGTCGACAAGACAGATTACAACAACTTTGCGCCGCGCGTGGGCATAGCGTGGGATCCGACAGGCAAAGGCAAAATGTCGATTCGGGGTGGAGTGGGCATGTACTATGACCGCTTTGCGGGTCAGTTCTTCCACGATGCGCAAACGTTTGCCCCTGTGTTTGCACTCGCCGGCGCGAGCAAGCAGACGCCTCCGGTTGTGCCGGTATATGGCTTGAGCAGCACAAAGGAGAAACCCTGGCAGTTCCCACGAATCCCAAACCTTAAGAAAGGGCTGGATGCGAAGGGCGGACTCATTGGTGTGCCATCTGAAGTCTCGGTCGCAGACCCGCTTCTCAAGACACAATACGCTATCAACTGGTCGCTGGGCATCCAGTACTCTTTGGCGAAGGACCTTGTAGTGGAAGGCGCATATATCGGCTCCGTCGGCCGTAAGCTTTACCAGGAATACGACGTGAATCGCTTTAACGGAGACTTGTTTGACGGCAGGCTGGATCGCTTGAACACGAGCTTTTCTGTTATCGGCTACGCGCAGGCAAACGGAAACTCGGCTTATCATGGGGCAACGCTGAGCCTGAAGAAGCGGTTCAGCCGGGGATTGGATTTCCAGGCGGGCTATACCTATGGTAAGGCGCTTGATACAGCCAGCAGCTTTGGGAGGGGGTTGGCCTTTGTCGATGTCACCAACCTCAAGTTGAACTACGGCCGTGCGAACTTCGATATCCGACAGAAGCTTGCCTCAAGCATCGTCTACGAGATTCCGAGGCTGAAGGAAACAGGATTTCTGGGCAGGTTGACTGAAGGCTGGCAACTAGGAGCCGTCACCATTCTCCAATCGGGACCACCCTTTAGTGTTACGTGCGGCCGGCCGTTCCAACCCGTGCGAGACTCGCGTGGAAACATCATTCGCAACGATGGGTGTGACTTCAATGCAGATGGCTTCGCTTTCGATTATTTATCGCCGGGCACCGGGCTTAAGACGGGGGGCTTCAGCAAGTCCGACTTCCTGTCGCCCAGCGGTATCTTCAAACCCTCTGACTTCTCCCTGCCAGGCGTAGGCGAGAACGGCGCTCTGGGCCGCAATGTATTCACCGGTCCGGGTTATGCAAACACAGACCTGAATATAGTGAAAAAGACTAAGATTCCCTGGTTCCTGGGTGAAAATGCCAACATTCAATTCCGGGCGGAATTCTTCAACCTCTTCAACAGGGTGAATCTGAACAACCCCAACGGGGGCATCGGAGGGTTTACCCGAGGTTCGGACGGCAATATCAGCGCGTTCGCAAACTCAAACTTCGGACGTTCTACCAGCGCTTTCGGGGCGAGGAACATCCAGTTTGGGGTGAAGATAGAGTTCTGAACGAAGACACCCTTATGCAGCGCAGGCCATTGGCTTGCGCTGCATAGGATTTGGTTGAAACAGTCGGAAATCTATGGTCCTCAGAGATCAGGATGTGCAAGAAGACTACTCACCACAGAGACACGGACTCCGCTCAGTAAACACAGAGAATATTATCTCTGCGTAATCTCTATGCTCGCCGTGTCTTTGTGGTGAATTTCACTTGTGCGTTTAGTTTTGTGAGATCGCATCAATAATCTGCCACGGCCCGAATGCCTACATCTTTATCTTTGAGTGAGAGCTCAGCGTTTCGACACTCGAGATTGCTGTAGCAGCCTAACGAAGCCAACCCTGAGAGACCTACTCAACGATTCAGACGTTCTGAAGGCACCGAGACAGTCTTCTATTCACGAGCCATCACCTTGGTGTAAGCTAAGCGCATGCAATCATTAATCTTCAAGAACTGCGGCGTTGTCATTCTATTGTTCTCTCTGGAGTGCCGGATTGCAGCACAGTCGCCTCCCTCGCAGACTCGCTATCAACAGGTTCTTTCGTTAATAGACAAACAACAGATCCAGCCGGCCATTGATCTGTTGCGGAAAATCCTCGAGGAGTCTCCCAATGAGATCAAGGCTCACAATCTCCTGGGAATTGCCCTAACACTTTCCGGACAGGTCGAAGAGGCCAACGCGCACTTCCAAAAGGCGATTGCGCTGAACCCCAGGTTCTATCCGGCACTTAAGAACCTGGCGATTAACGAGATGGCGCTTAAGCGGTTTGATGACGCCAGGACACACTTCAGCCAGGCCATTCAATTTGGACCAAGCGATCCCGTGGCCCATCTGGCTCTGGGGGAGATCCATTTCCAGAAGAAGCAATTTCCAGAGGCCGTGAAGCACTACGACCAGAGTAGCGACCTTCCCTTCAGGAATCCCCGCATGGCTCTCAGCTATGCCATCGCCTGTCTCGAGTTGAATCAGTCCGATAAGGCCGCTGCGGTTCTGGAAAAGCTGGCGCCCGACGCTGATGCCCTGATCCACTTTGAAGCGGGATTGATGTATGCCCGCATGGCGAAATATGACGGCGCTGTGCGGCAGTTCGAATTGGCCCGCAATGGCTATCCTGATCCTTACGAGGTTACCTTCAACCTGGCTCTGGCATACGTCAAGAATCGAAACTACACGGCGGCAATACGAACCACGCAGGAGTTCTTGTCAAAGGGCAATCAGAGAGCCGAGCTTTATAACCTGCTTTCTCAGGCATACGAAGGGAACGGACAAACCATCGAAGCCTATAATGCGTTGCGCGCAGCAACCCAGCTCGACCCAAACGATGAGAATAACTATCTTGATCTGGCAACGTTGTGTGTAGATCATGCCAACTACGATCTGGGATTGGAAATCGTCAATATCGGCATCAAGAATATTCCTCGATCAGACCGGTTGTATTTTCAGCGGGGCACCCTCCTGGCGATGAAAGGCGAGTCAAATCAGGCCGTAGCGGATTTTGAGACTGCAAGCAAGCTTGCTCCTGAAAGGGGCCTCCCATACGTGGCCAGAGGTATTGTGCTCCTGGAATTGGGGGAGATAGCCAAGGCCATCGATCTCATTCATCAAAGAGTAGCTTCCAATCCCAACGACTACCTGGTCCAGTATGTTTTGGGGGAGGCATTAAATCGTAGCGGGCCAGCGCTCGGAAGTGCTGAAGAAAACGAAGCAGTTCAAGCGCTCGAGAAATCGGTCCTTATCAATCCCACCTTTTCGGCGTCGCGCGCGGTTCTGGGCAAGATGCTCCTCCGACGCAACGAAGTTGATCGCGCGATTGTACAGCTCGAGAAAGCTCTCGAACTTGACCCAACGGAAACCTCTACTACTTATCAACTGGCGCTGGCTTACCGCAAGAAGGGCAATCTGGAGCGCGCTAAGGAACTATTGGCGAAAGTCGATCGAGCCAAGAGTGAGAGCAGGGAGCAATTCATGAAACACACCCTGCTACGTCTGGTTCGTGAGGGCTCGCAATAGCGAGTGTGCGATGCGAGGCAGCGGAACAAGAATCCTTGTTATGGGCCTGATGCTGAGCACCCTGGCGCTCCTTGAATGCTCTTACCTGCCCGGGTTCAACCTGGAAGCGAAGGATGTCGCAGCGAGCAAGATCATTTTTCGCGACATCGCGAGATCGGCCGGGATAGATTTCGTTCATGATAACGCCCGGACCGCAGACAAGTATCTCATCGAAACGATGGGGGCCGGTTGTGGGTGGATCGATTACGACGCCGATGGTCTGCTCGATGTTTATCTGGTGAATAGCGCCGCCACCCGTCTTTACAAACCCAAGACTGGGCTGCGCAACGCGCTATATCGCAACAACGGGGATGGGACATTCACTGATGTGACTGAAAAGGCCGGCGTGGGCGCAGAAGGCTTGTTTGGCATGGGCGTAGCAGTGGGAGACTACGACAATGATGGCTTCTCAGATTTGATGGTACTGGGATACGGTCGTTCGATTCTTTATCGCAACAGCCGTGAAGGAACTTTCTCGGATGTTACGGCCCAGGCGGGTGTCTCGAATAAGGGGAGATGGGGATCGAGCGCTGCGTGGTTTGACTACGACAATGACGGCAAGCTGGACCTCGCGATTGCGAACTACGTGGATTGGTCGCCTGATAACAACATTTGGTGCGGCGAGCAAAAGCCGGGTTATCGGGGTTACTGTCATCCGAATAAATTTCAGGGACAGACGCCGACTCTCTACCATAACAACGGCGATGGAACCTTCACGGACGTTACCGCAGCTTCCAAGGTGGGGCTCAAAGCGAGCAGCGGACTGGGCATCGTCACCTTCGACTTCGACAACGATGGCTGGCAGGACATCTTCATCGCCAACGACGCCAATCCGAATTTCCTCTTCCGCAATAACCACGACGGCACATTTAGCGAAATGGCCCTCCTGGCCGGAATAGCCCTCAGCGACAATGGCAAGGCGGAGGCGGGCATGGGAACAGACGCCGCAGACATAAATGGCGATGACCGGTTGGACGTGTTCATCACACATCTCGATTTGGAGCATGCTCGTCTGTATCGGAATCTCAGGGATGGGTCATTCGAAGACGCGACATTTGCAGCGAGACTCGGTTATGCCACCTTCCGGTATAGCGGGTTCGGTGCCTGCTTCATCGACTATGACAACGATGGCGCGCGTGACATCTTCATGGCTAACGGGCATATTCTGGATAACGTGGAGCTCTATCACGCGGAGACGCGTTATGCAGAGCCAAAGCTTGTCTATCGCAATAATGGTCGAGGCATTTTCGAGAACATGAGCGACAGCCTCGGTCCCGATCTTGCGCTTCCGCGAGTAAGCCGGGGCGCCGCGGTGGCCGACTTGGACAACGACGGAGATCTGGATATCCTGGTGAGTAACAACGGACAGCAACCTCAATTGCTGCTGAATGAGGGCGGAAGCAGTAATCATTGGCTGCAGATCTCGCTCGTCGGGACTCGCTCGAACCGGGATGGCGTTGGCGCCCGTGTGAAAGTTACATCGGGTGATCTGGTCTCTTATGACCAACGCAAGGGAGGCCGAAGCTACCAGTCGGCCCACGATGGTCGGCTCCATTTTGGTCTGGGATCGAGAGCCAAAGTCGACTCCATCGAGATTCGCTGGCCGAGCGGATCGCTGGAGACGCTGAAAAATATTGAAGTCGACCAGGCTATTACGGTCAAAGAAAACGCCGGTATCACTCCAAGGCTCTATCCGCGTTTCACCATTAAGCAAAAGTGATCATTGACCGAAGAAGGCGCAGCCACGAATCACACGAATTTCACGAATGATTCGTGGTCATTCGTGGAATTCGTGTGATTCGTGGCTGCACATATTCGCATTCAGGGCTCCGCGAGTCTCACAATCTCCGCGCGCTGGGTCGCGTCTTTTAGCCAGCGTGATTCTTCCTGCTCGATCTTCTCTGCCTTGAGAATCTCCGTGATACTGTCGCGGACCTTGCGCTTTTCATTAGGCAGTTCCGCGTCCAGGGTGGGCGGAACTGCACCTTGCGCCCGAATCTTCGGAACGAGCTCCTTGTCGTAGTAGGCCTGGATCTCCTGCTCGGTCACAAACACGAAGGAGCGAAATCGGAAATCAATGAATCTCTCCCTTGCGATGAGCTCCCGCACCAGCTCTTCCAGCTTCTCGGGCGTCAGCCCCACCGATTCGATTCTCTGCCGGAATGCGGCTTCGGAGGGGAATTGAGCGATCAGCAAAGTCTGCCTCTTGTTCACCTCGTCCTGCGTAAGCTCCGCAGATGGAACCCGCGCCGCTTCGTGCGCTATCAAGCGCTGGTTTATGGTGACATCCAGCTCCAGGCTGAGCAAGTCCGAGCTGACCGGGCCGGCCGGGCTCGGCGACTTCGGCTCGAGAGCCATGTTCCAGATCAGGTCACTCCGGGTGATGATGTCTCCGTCGACCAGCACTAGAATCTGATCGATCATCTTCTGGTTTTGTGCCCGGGCGGCAGAGATGAGAGGCCACAGGAGCGAGAAGGCGAGTAACCACGAACACGCAAAAGCGCGAAGCCATCCCAACGCTCTTCTCGATCTCTTCGCGCGTCGGCGGCGGCCGTTCTTCAACATTTCGTTCTCCCCAAACATTGCGAGATGCCATCCCTTCTGGCGGATCAGAACGTCTGGCCGAAGCTGAACTGGCGCCGGAACGTCGGCGCACCTGCCGGCTTGTTGACTACCAGGAAGGCGAAGTCAATTCGCACCGGCCCGATCGGAGTTTTGACCCTCAACCCAAAGCCGAACGTTTGCGTGAGATTCTGCGGCCTGAAATCCTTAGTGCGCCTGAACACATTGCCGGTGTCCGAGAAGAGTGTGCCTCCGAGTATTCCGACTATTGGAAACCTCAACTCGTTGTTTATTATGAAGACCGCATTCCCGCCGTCGGGCTTAACCGTCTCGACATTTATCGGCCCAGCCAGCTCGAATCCGAACCCGCGCAGGTCGCGGGAGCCCCCGGCAAAGAAGCGCTCCGATATCGGAAGCGTCTGCTTTCCGCCGAACGGCGTCGCGAGTCCCAGGCGTCCCGAGACAGAGTAAACCGTGTCGCGAAATCGCCGGACGGGATAGTAGCGGCTGTGCTCGGCCACCAGCTTGACGAACTGCTCGTTGCCCCCGAGGATTGTGGACGCAATCGAAAGGCTCCCCAGCGAGAAGGCTCCCGTCGTCGGCTCAAACGCGTTGTCACGAGTGTCGCGGGCGAAGCTGGGACCGATTCGTCCGAGCCTCACCGGCGCTCGGCTGCGTTCGACGTCCGCTTCGGGAGGCGAATTCTTGATCACCTCGAAGCTGTAGGTCACGTATCCGATCGTGTTCTCTGAAAAACGCCGTTCAGTCTGAATCTGCGCGGTGTAGCGGTCCGAGCGGAAGCTCGTCTCC